>NZ_JBQKUH010000020.1:0-70188 GCF_054968485.1 Leisingera sp. G5_S3_59_S7 | reverse complement strand
GCGGCTGCGGGCGGCGGATCTGGGGGTGGACCTGGGCGGCCTCACGGGCAGCGGCCCGGGCGGCGCCATCGTGCTGGCGGATGTGGACGCAAGCGGCGGGGGCGGCACCGGCAAACCGGCCTCGCGCCTGGATGAGATGCGCAAGGCGATTGCCGCGGCGATGACCCGCGCCAAGCAGACGATCCCGCATTTCTACCTGTCGCAGACCATGGACGTGCAGGATGCCGTTGATCTGCTGGCTGCGCGCAATGCCGGGGTGCCGCCGGCGGAACGCATCCTGCTGGGCGCGGTGCTGCTGCGGGCGGCGGCGCTGGCGGCGCAAAGGGAGGACTCTCTGAACGGGCATTACAGCGATGGCGCCTTTCAGCCCGCCGCGCAGGTCAACCCCGGTATTGCGGTGGCGCTGCGCGGCGGCGGGCTGGTGGCGCCGGCGCTGGAGGATGCGCCGTCGATGCCGCTGGCTGAGACCATGGCGGCGATGCGCGACCTCGTCTCGCGGGCGCGGGCGGGGCGGCTGACGAGTTCCGAGATGACCCGCGGCACCCTGACCGTGTCCAGCCTGGGCGGCGGTGGCGTCGGCGAGGTGATGGCGGGGGTGATCTTTCCGCCGCAGGTGGCGCTGATCGGGATCGGCGCGCCGCAGCTGCGCCCCTGGGTGGCCGGGGGCCGCGTTGTGCCGCGCAGGGTTGTCACCGTGACCGTGGCCGCCGATCACCGGGTTAGCGGCGGTCGGCAGGCGGCGCGGTTCCTGAGCGAGTTTGAAACACTGGTTTCCCAGCCGGAGGCGCTATGACCCAGACCGATATGCGTGCCGTTTTCCTGGAAGAGCTGACACGGGTGGCCCCCGACATCGACCCCGCAGGGGTGTCGGACGCAGATCATCTGCAGGATGATCTGGAGCTGGATTCGATGGATATCCTGAATCTGGCGGCGGCCCTGCACCAGCGGCTTGGCATCGAAATCCCGGAGGCGGATTATCCCCGGATCGCAACGGTGGGGGCCGCCGCTGCCTATCTTTCTGCCGCGGCGGCTGCGGATTAGGCAGCGCGCGCCAGGCTGAGCGGTTATCCGCCGGGCTGCGGCCCGCTGCGGCCTGCCGGGGCGGGTGTTTGATTTTAATTAAAGCGGCTCCGGCGGGCAGGTGGCACAATAGCGGCAAGGTGAAATCCGCTGCGAGGAGATGCACAGATGCCAGAAAAATCGACATACAAAAGTGCGGGGATTTTTGCGGAAGCGCTGAAGCCGTGGCAAAGCGCGATGCAGTTCAACCCGATGTACAAGCCGCAAGTGGAGCAATTCTGGAACGTTCAGGAGAAGCTCCTGGATGAAGCGGAAGTGTTCGCGCGCCATTGGTTCGAGCGCCGGCATGAGGCGGCGCGGACCGCCCTGGACACGGCCCGGACGATAGCATCGGACGGCTCCGGGGCGCCGGTTTCGGTGGCCGAAGCCTTTGCGGAATGGCAGCGCCATTCGGCAGAGCGTATTGCCGAGGACGGCCAGGAATGGCTTGGCATGATGTCCCGCTGCGCCCGCTACATGAGCGATACCGAAGCGGACGCGGTGGAAGAGACCATCGGCGAAGCGGTGAAGATGACCAAGAAGGCCACCAAGACCGCGCAGTCCGATCCGGTCTGAGCCGGACCCGCGCAAACTGCGTCCCGCAAGGCGGCGGGGCGCGGCGCGGTCAGCCGATGCGGTACAGCGCGGCAATCGAGCTGAAGTAGACCGCGAGCACGAGCCAGGAATCGAGGCCCGCGCCCAGAACCCTCGGCGTGCGGCGGATCAGCAGCCCCGCGACATAGATCGCCGTGACCAGTATCCCGGTGGCAATGCTGAGCTGGGCGCCGGTGGTGGCGTGGTCCAGGATCGGCCCGCCCCGGTAGGCGATGTCGGCCGGCAGCAGCAGAGCCAGCATGATCAGGTTGCTGCCGAAAATGTTGGAAATCGCCATCGTGTAGGCGCCGATGCGGGCGGCGGCCAGCGTTGTGCTGAGTTCCGGCAACGAGGTTGCGGCGGCCAGCAAAGTCACCCCGATAAAAGACGCGCCCAGCTGCGTCCGCTCCGCCAGCAGATCGGCGCTGATCGCCAGCGCCGCGCCGGCCGCCACGATCAGCAGGCTGTATCCCGCGGAGCGCAGCAGCAGCACGCGGTTGCTGGCAGCGTCCGGCGCGCGCAGGTGGGCGCGCAGCGTCTTGCGGCGCTCCTGTTCGTCCGGCAGGTCGACTGGCGCCCAGGTGGTTTTGCGGTCGAAGGCGCGCAGCAGATAGATCACCAGCGGAAATCCGGCCGCCAGCAGGATGGCGCCCAGCCCGATCCCCGGGCCCAGGTCGAGGTCGCCCAGAAAGGTGACGCACAGCAGGACGCTCAGCAAAGCGATCAGCAGCACCGCCAGCAGGGCATGGTTGGGCTTGCGCGGCCAGGAGGTCAGCGCGTAGCGCACCGCAAAGATGTCGGCGACCGCCAAGATGGCAGTCTGCATGGTGATGCCGCCGAACATGTTGCCCAGCACCAGCTGGGCATTGCCCACCTGCGCCGCGGTGACGGTGGTGACGATTTCCGGCAGTTCGGTGACGGTGGCGAGGAACAGCAGCCCGACGAATTCCTTGGCCAGCCCGTAACGCTCCGAGAGTTCATCCCCGGCCATCGCCAGCCGGGTGCCCGCAAACCACACCACCAGCGCCGCGGCGGCGAACACTGCGGCAAGTCCGTAGACGGGCAGGGCATCCGGGCCGGGCATGAGGGCCGCGGTCAGCCGGACATCAGCACCGGGATCCGGGCCTCCCGCAGCACGTGTTCGGAGGCATCGCCGAAGATCAGCCGGTGCAGCCTGGAGTGGCCGTAGCCGCCCATGATCACCAGATCGCACTGCTGGCTGGCGGCCTCCATCAGGATGCGGATGCCTGGCGGTTGTTCGGTGTCCTGGATCTGGCGGACCTCTGCCGTGACCCCGTGGCGGGACAGCACGCGGGCGATTTCAAGGCCTTCGGTGTCGAACTCCGCCGAGCGGTGATGCGGCTCCTGGACGGTGACGATCTCAGCAAATCCGGCGCGCTGCAGGAAGGGCAGGCCGTCGTGCAGGGCACGGGCCGACTCGCGGCTGCCGTTCCAGGCGGTCAGGATGCGGGTGCCGACCGGCTTGCCGCCCCAGTCATCCGGCAGCAGCAGCACCGGGCGGCCGCTGTTCACGACCAGCTCCTTTTGGAATCCGGCCTGATCGAAGCGTTCCTGCTGCCGGTCGGGCAGCAGCGCCAGGATCAGATCGGAGCGGGTGGCCGATTCCAGCAGCTCGTCCGCGGCGTCCGGCGAGCGGGCCGCGCGCGAGCGCCATTCCGCCGTGCAGCCGGCCGTGTCCGCCGCCGCCTGGAACAGCTTCTCGATCTTCTGGTCCTCTTCGGCGACGCGCCGGTTGAAGTCGCCCAGCACGATTTCATCGGCAGCGATTGCGATGCCGGAGTAGGGCACCAGCGCTTCGCGCGTGTGCAGGCCGGTCAGATGGGCGTCGAATTGCTGCGCCAGCCCGCAGGCCGCCGGCAGCAGGCGGCTCGCGGAAAACTCCGAAGTCAGGCAGGCAAGAATGGTCTTGTAACTCATGGCTTGTAACTCACGGCTTGGGTGTCCCTTCCCGGATGCGGATGCCTGCAGCGGTACCGGCGCCGCGGGCCTGACTATGAGATATAGCAGATCGCCCGGGTGTCAGGGGTTGATGCCGGTCAACCCGTGCAGGGCGCGGCCGGCTGCCGGGCGCTTTAACGCTGGTTAATGCGCGAACCGGAGGTCTGGCGGAGTCTGGTGGGGACAGCGACTCATGAATTTCCGAAGGAACCCGGATGATGACCGACAAACAGGACCCGAAACACACCGAGCCGGATGCCAGCCAGGACACCGGGGTTGCCGAGCGCACCTGGGGACCGCTTTGGAACATCCGGGACGAGATCGACGATCTGCTGGAGGACCTGAACGCCGGCAGTTTCTTTGCGCCGCTGCGCCGCCGCAGAAAGGGGCAGGGGCGCCGGATCAGCGGGGCGCTGCCTGAGTTCACCTGGAAAGTGCCGGTGCTGGATGTGATCGACAAGGAGGACGAGCTGAAGCTGAGCGCCGAGCTGCCCGGCCTGACCGAGGACGACATGGACCTGCGGGTGAGCGACAGTATGTTGACCCTGCGCGGCGAAAAGAAGGAAGACCGCGAGGAGGGGGACAAGGAGGGCGACTATTACCTGAGCGAACGGCGGTTCGGCGCGTTCGAGCGCAGCGTGCGGATCCCGGAGGGCATCGACCGCAGCAAGATCGAAGCCACCTTCAAGAACGGGGTTCTGACCGTGCGCCTGCCGAAGACGCCGGAAGCCCGTACCCCGGCGCAGAAAATTGATGTGAAACCGGCCTCCTGACGGTTCGGGCGCAGGTGACGGGCAGGCTGCCGGCGGCAGGGAAAGGAGAGGCCCAATGCTTGTAGAAGAGATCATGTCGGTGCCCGCACGGTTTGCCCGCCGGGAGGACAGCGTGGCCAGCGCTGCGGAGCAGATGCGCAGCCTGGGGATCGGCGTGCTGCCGGTAGTCGATGACGGCGAGGTTGTCGGCGTTGTCACCGATCGGGATCTAGCCCTGGTGCTGGCCGGGCAGGACGGTTTGCTGAAGGGGCTGTCGATTGCCGCCGTGATGAATGACGGGGTGATCTGCTGCCGGGCGGAAGACAGCATCGAAGCCGCGGCGGCGCTGATGGGGGATCACCAGGTCCGCCGCCTGCCGGTGCTGGATGATGCGGGACGGCTGGCCGGGCTCTTGTCGGTGACGGACATCGCCGTCCATGCCTCGGAACAGCTGGCCGGTGAGGCCCTGGGCGAGATCGCCGAATACCGTTAGTCCGGCAGCGGCGTGATTTCGGCTGCCAGCCGCTCCGGCTCCACCCCGGCGATGTCCGACAGGGTGCCAAGATCGGTGATCCGGATGTCCATGTGATCGGCGGTTTCGACCAGTCCGTTCCTGACAAAGCGGCGCAGGGTCCGGCAGACGTGGACGGCGGTCAGGCCGGTGAAATCGCCGATGTGCCTTTGGGTGAGCGGCAGGTGAAAGGCGCAATTTTCCGACAGGCCCAGCGGTTTCAGCCGCAGGCACAGCTCGATCAGCGCATAGGCGATGCGGCTTTCGGCGCTGCCGCGCCCCAGGCGCAGCATGCGTTCCGACAGCCGGGCGCGTTCGGCAGCCTGAACGTGTTCATTTGCCCGCGCCAGACGCGGCGATTCCGCCAGCATCCGATGCCAGACCGCCAGCGGAATGACCGAAATCAGCGCCTCCGTGACCGCCTCGATGTTGAGCCCGGCCGTTTTGCCGTCGGCCGAGGTGGGATCCGCGATATCGCCCGGCAGCATGAAATCAATCAGCTGCACTTCGCCGTTCAGAGAGGATTTCGAGGTGGCCAGCCAGCCGTCGATCACAACGATGACCTTGCAGTTGTGCTCGCCGTCATGCAGCAGGATCTTATTCGCCGGGACGCGCTGGACGTTTCGGCGGAAACTGTTGAGCGCGGTGTCGCGGCTGTCAAACTCCATCGCGCCAACCCTCAGGCTGGTCACGTTGGTGTATTGTATCGGGATTGCGCCTTGGCTGGTCACTGATACTTTCCCTGCAAGAAATGCCAGTAGGGATCCTGATCCGCATACTGTACCGCACAATGACCGGCGGTAGAGTGATATGGCCCCGCGGTGCAAGTGACACGATACTGGCGCAAAGCGATTCTGTCGACCGGACGCGGCGCCGCGGCCTTAGCCCGGCTGCGGGAGCGGCCGCATCTGCAGCCGGAAGTCCGCCGTTGCCTGGAACACCACACCGTTGGGCACCTCCTGCCAGGGCTCGTCAAAGGTGACGGGTTCGGAGGCGACCTCAACTGACCTGTAATCCGTGTTATGTTTATGTTTGACATGCGTCTCGCCGCAGACGGTGCAGATGTGCAGATGGTCGCGGCGCAGGTGGAACAGGGAACGGTTGAGCCGTGCGCCCACCAGGTGCGGCCCGTCGGTCAGCACGATGTTGAGGCCCGGCGGGCGGGACGGGTCGATCTCTGCGCACCAGGCGGTAATCTGGATGAGGGCGTCGTGCACGGTGTCCAGCAGCCCCTTTTCGGGGTGGCGCAGGAACAGGCTGAGCAGGTAGCGGAACACATGCTCGCTGTCGGTCTGGCCGTGAATTCCGGACCGGTGCAACGGATCCATCCCGTCCAGCAGCCGGAACCGGATCTGCTCAAAATTCGGAATGGTGCCGTTATGCGCGAAGATCCAGCGCCCGTAATGGAACGGATGGGTGTTTTCGACGCTGGTGGCGCCGACCGTTGCGCGGCGGACATGGGCAACCGCCGTGCGGCCATAGACCCGCGCGGCGGCCTTGGCGAAATGTTCGCCGTGATAGGCTGCCCAGACCTGCTTTTCGATGACCGGAACGCCGTCGGGGTAATCCGCAACCCCCCAGCCGTGGCCGTGCATCATGCCTTCCATGTCGCCCTGGCTTTGCGCCATCAGCGCATTCTGAGCCTTCACCAGACCGCATTCGACGCGGGTCGGCTCATTGGCGTGCATGGCATAGAGGCGGCACATATTTTTTCCGGTCAGGTCGGGCCAGGGAATACTGTGATACTATTCCCGGCAAGCCTAGCCGTAAAGAAGGGGGCAGTTTTGAACCCGTCTCAAACCCGGGATGCGCGGGGCGGGCCGGCCGTGGATGCGATTGCAGACAGGCTGGCCCGGGATGAGCCCGCGCTGAGAACCTCGCGCGATCTGTGGCCGGGCGTGCAGCAGGGCACCGGCAGCGGCGCATCCCTGTTCATCGGGGATCAGGTGGGAATCGCCTTGTTCACACCCGAAATGGCCGGGACCCGAGACTATCGCATGGCGCTGCTTGCCAAACCGGGCGACGCGGTTGTGGTGCGGCAGCGCAGCCCGGACTTTGAGGCCTATCTGGCCGACTATCTTGGCATCCGCCAGGTCCGGTTTCTGCAAGCGCAAGGCGCCGATCCGGCGCCGGTGGCGAAACAGTGCCGCACCAGCCCGGCGCTGTTTGCGCCGTTGCTGGAGCTGCTGCGGGCGGCAGGGTCGCTGACATTGCACGGCTATCTGGTGACGGGGCATCTGTGGCAGCTGGCGCAGGCGCTGGCCGCCGCTGCCGGGCTGCCGGTCTATGTTGCGGGCCCCTCGCCGCGGATGTCGCGCCGGGTCAATGACAAGCTGTGGTTCTGGGACGTTGCGCGGGAAATCGCCGGGCCGGAGTCGGTGCCGCCCACCGCCTTTGCCTTTGGCCCGGCGGCGGCGGCCGGGCAGATGGCCCGCCTGGTGCGGGTTTCCGGGCAAGCCGTGGTCAAGGTGCCGGACAGCGCGGGGGCGGCCGGGAATATCCGGTTCAGCGCGGCGCAGCTTGAAGGGCTTGGCACTGCGGCGATGTGCGGCCAGCTGGAACAGCGGCTGCGGGCCGCAGGATGGGAGGGCGGGTATCCGGTGCTGGTGGGGGTGTGGGAAAGCGGGGTGGAAAAGAGCCCGTCGGTGCAGATGTGGCTGCCGCACGCCAGCGAGGGGCCGCCGGAAATCCTGGGGCTGTTCGAGCAGCGGGTGCAGGGGCGCGAGGGCAAGTTCGCCGGGGCGCGGTATGCCAGCCTGGAGCCGGAAACGGAAGACAAGCTGACAGCGGACGCCATGCGTCTTGGCGCCATGTTCCAAAAGGCCGGCTATTTCGGGCCCTGTTCGCTGGATGCGGTGCTGCGGAGGCTGCCCTCAGGCGCAGAACAGATTCACTGGATCGAATGCAACGGGCGCTGGAGCGGCGTGTCGATCCCGCTTGCCGCTGCAACCGGGCTGATGGGACGGCAGCCGGAGGGGATCGTCATCGTGCAGCAAAACCTTGAGAGTGAGGCGCCCCTTGGCATCCCCCGGCAGTGCGGCATCCTGGGGGACCTTCTGTTCCGGCGCGGCCAGTCATCCGAAGGAGTGATCCTGCTCTCACCGCCGCATCCGCTGCGCGCCTCGCTCAACGCGGCGGCCGTTGCCGCCGGCCAGGCGCGGGCAGAGGCCCTTATGGAGGCGGCTTTCGAGCGGATCAGCGCAGCAGTGTAAAAGCGCAGACCAGCCGGGCCGCGTGCTGCTGCCCGCAGTCCGGCACCCGTTCCGGGAGGCATTGACACCCATCAATGCGGCGCGGCCCGGTTTGGCCGATCCTGAACCGGCAATCTTTAGCTGGAGGGAGAATTATGGCGACCACGGGCATCAAGACTCTTGATCATGCGCCGCAGGTTTTTGCCGAATGGCTGAACCAGCTTTGCGACGACCTCGGCTGGCCGGATAAATCCAGGGCCTATCTGCTGCTGCACGAAACACTGCATGCCATTCGCGATTTCCTGTCCGTTGACGAAGCCGCCGACCTGGCGGCCCAGCTTCCTGTGCTGGTCCGGGGCGTGTTCTATGCCGGCTGGGACCCGTCCAAGACACCGGCGAAACCCCGCAGCAAGAAGGATCTGCTGGCCCGCATCGAAGCGCGGTTTGACAAGGATCCGCTGGACGACCCCGAACGCGCCGTGGCTGCGGTGTTCGATCTGTTGCGCCGCCATGTTTCGAAAGGGGAGTTCGATCAGGTCAAAAACGCGATGCGCAAGCCGATCCGGGACCTTTGGGACTAGGCGGCGGCACCTGGAAAAAGACGGCCCGCGGGCGCGCCCTGACGCCGGTGCCTTTGCCCTTCCGGTGCCGGGTTATTGGGTGACAACCACTGTGCAGGCCGCGTGGTGCAGGACCTTCTGGGACACGCTTCCCATCAGGATTTCGCGCACCTGACCCAGCCCGCGCCTGCCGATGACGATCATCCCTGCATTTTCGAGTTCGGCGGTTTTCAGAATACCGTCCGCGTAATCGCCCGCAGACAGGTGCGTGACCACGTCCTGCGCGCCGGCATCCTTGGCTCGGTGCTCTGCCCAATTGAGGATTGTCTCGCCGATGGCCAGAATCGCGTTTGCCTTTTCGCGCTCTTCGGTGGCGCTGGCGAACAGCCCCAGGAAGTTCGCGGGCTGGCCGCGGGGGGTAAGGTCCTGGGCTGCCGCCACTTGTTCATACAGCTGCTCGGACCTGGCGAGCTGCATCATTTCCGCGGCCGGCCGCCCGTGCAGGTAAACGTGAACGATGCTGAGGCCGCGCCCAAGCTTGTTGGACAATTCCGCCGCGCAATCCACCGCGCGGTTGCCTGATGCCGATCCGTCAGTGGCAACGAGAATTCTTTCAGTCATGGCCTGCTTCCTGTCATGGTGGGGTGTGCCGGGAAGTTTAGCCAGGCAAGGGCCCGGCCGCATTGCCTGGCGTTAATAACGCGAGGGTGGCTCAAAGTGCCGGTATGCGCTTGGCACCGGCCGATGCCTGGCAGATCCGATCCAGGGCTTTCAGCTGCCGGGCAGCCGCAGGGACGCAACTGGCGCCAGCGGTTCTGACGCCGGTCCGGATCTGCAGGAAAACAGCCCGGCCGCCGGGCAACTGCGCTTGCCGTGTTGAACCAGCGTGCCGCGGTGCTGACTGCCGGGGGGCCGTGCCCCGCCCCTTAACCGCAGTCAATGCGCCGGGTGCAGGCGCATGGTCAAATGGCTGCATTCAATTCCGGCGGCGGCACCCAAACGCGGCTGCCGCTTGCCGGAGGCTGCCGCGAGGACTGACCGGTGCTGCCCCGTGACCCGTCCTGCATGCCTTTGGTGCACGGCGGCCCGGCGGGCAGCACCGCGAGTAAAGGGAATGCAACCATGGCATCGAAAGACAAGCTGAAACCCGCAGCCGCGGACACGGAGGCTGACATGGGATCCGGCCGCCGCCGGTTCCTGAAAACCGCAGGCTTGGCCAGCCTGGGCGCCGCCGCAGGCATGGCGGTGCCGTTTCACCGGAATCTGCCGCACGGGTTCTTTCCCGCCGCGATGGCCAGCGAGAACGGCCTGGCGGGCAAAGACGGGCTGACGCTGCTGAACGACCGGCCGCTGAACGCCGAGACCCCGCCGGAGCTGCTGGACGATCCCATCACGCCAACGGCGCGGCACTTCATCCGCAACAACGGAATTGCCCCCGATGACACCAGCGCGGAGGGCTGGACGCTGACGGTGGACGGGTTCGCGGACAGCCCGCAGGAGCTTTCCATAGCCGATCTCAGGGACCGCTTTGAAGTGGTCACCCTGGCGCTGACGCTGGAATGCGGCGGCAACGGGCGGGCCTTTTTCGACCCGCCCGCCAGCGGCAACCAGTGGACCTATGGCGCCGTGGCCTGTTCGGAGTGGACCGGGGTGCGGCTGCGCGACGTGCTGGAGGCTGCCGGGGTTCAGGACAACGTGGTCTATACCGCGCATTACGGCGCGGACGAGCATCTGTCGGGGGATCCGGACAAGCTGCCGATCTCGCGCGGGCTGCCGATTGCCAAGGCGCTAACGGATACGGTGCTGATCGCCTTTCAGATGAACGGCGCCGATCTGCACCCGATGAACGGCGCGCCGCTGCGGCTGGTGGTGCCGGGCTGGCCCGGCTCCTGCTCGCAGAAATGGCTGACCCGGATCGAACTGCGCGACCAGGTGCATGACGGGCCGAAGATGACCGGCACCTCCTATCGCGTTCCTGAATATCCGGTGGCACCGGGCGACGACGTCCCCAAGGAGGATTTCCGCATCATCGAGCGGATGCCGGTGAAATCCCTGATCACTTTCCCCGCCAACGGCGCTGCGTCCGGCATGGAAACCGAGGTGCGCGGCCACGCCTGGTCCGGCGACCGCACGGTGGACCGGCTGGACGTCTCTTATGACTTCGGGGCCAGCTGGCAGGCGGCGAAACTCGACCCGCCCGCCAACGACGGCGCCTGGCAGAACTGGCGCACAACGGTGCGCTTCCCGGTGGCCGGCTATTACGAGATCTGGGCCCGCGCCACCGACAGCGAGGGGGAGATGCAGCGGTTCGCCATCGACTGGAACCCCAAGGGGTATCTGAACAACCGGATGCACCGCGTCGGCCTGCGGGCCGGCTGATGCCGGGGCAAAGCGCATCCCGCAGCGCGGCCCGCCCGGTACGCCTGTGGCTGGCTGCCGCCTGCGCGCTTGCGGCGGTTCCGGGCGCCGCGGAAGAGGGGGAGTTCGGCCAGCTGGTCGTGGCGGAGGGGGCGGAGGAGACCTTTTACGCCTGCACCGCCTGCCATTCTGAGATGATCGTCGCCCAGCAGGGCAAGACCCGCGAAGGCTGGGCGGATCTGCTGGACTGGATGACCGAGGAGCAGGGCATGGCCGAACTGGACCCTGCCGAGCGCGACGTCATCCTCGATTACCTCGCCGCGCATTACAACACCGACCGGCCGAACTTCCCGCGCCGGTGAGACAGATATCACAGCAAGGAGTTTTGCTATGACACTCAAGTCCCTGGCGGTTGCGCTGTTTTCGGCAGAAGACGCGCAGCGGCTCATGCCCTTTGCCGCGGACACGGCCAGCCGCAGCGGCGCCCATCTGACCGGCGTGATGCCTGTCGAAGCGCAGGTGCCCTTTGCCGGGACCGAGGGCGGACTGGTCAGCTATGGCGCGGCCTATGTGCCGGAATGGCAGCAGGAGGAGGCAGAGGCCGCGGCCAAAACCTTTGAGGCGGCTGCGGCGGGGCGCGATTTCCCGTATGATCTGAGGCAGCAGCCGCTGGGCAGCCAAAGCGCCGAGGATTTCCTGCTGGACAACGTGGCTGCCGCAGATCTGGTGATCGCGGGGCAATGCCCGCCGGAGGGCGCCAGATACAGCCAGCGCCAGCTGCAGGAGCAGCTGATCCGCCGCTCGGGCCGCCCGGTGCTGATCGTTCCCGAAGGCTGGGACCCGGCGCCTGTCGGCGCGCATATCCTGATCGGCTGGAGCAACACCCGCGAGGCCAGGCGCGCCGCCCATGACGCCCGTGCCCTGGCGCAGCCGGGCGCCACCCTGTCCATCCTTCACATCGGCGACGGCAGCGACGGGCTGGCCTGCCGCGAGGACATGGCGGCCGCCTTTGACCGGCACGGCCACCCGGTGACGCTGATCAACCGCGAACGCACCGCCCAGGACACCGGGACCATGCTGCTGAAGGTGGCGGTGGAATGCGGCGCCGACATGCTGGCCGCCGGCGCCTTCGGGCATTCCTGGGCCTATGATTTCGTGATCGGCGCCGCCACCCGCGAGCTGCTGGCGCATGCGAAACTGCCGGTCCTGTTCTCCAGGTAAGCCCCGGCAAATCAGGAGATCGCCATGCCGCCGCCAAGCAGTCCCAGGCTGCGTTTCCTAGGGGCCACCGGTACGGTCACCGGCTCCCGCTACCTGATTGAGGCCGGACAGCAGCGGGTGCTGGTCGATTGCGGGCTGTACCAGGGGTACAAGCAGCTGAGGCGGCGCAACCGCAAGCCGTTCCCGGTGCGCCCCGGTTCGATCACCGCCATTCTGCTGACCCATGCCCATCTGGATCATTCCGGCTATTTGCCGGCGCTGATCCGGTCGGGCTGCCGGGCGCCGGTCTATTGCACACCGCCCACCCGCGACCTGTGCGGGCTGCTGCTGCGCGACAGCGGCCGCCTGCAGGAGGAGGAGGCCCAGCATGCCCGGCGCAAGGGCTACTCCCGGCACAAGCGCCCGAACCCGCTGTACACTGAACAGGACGCCCGCGCCGCCCTGCGCCGGTTCAAGACGCATCCCTTCGGGGTGCCGCTGGATCTTGGCGGCGGCCTGAGCGCCGAGTTCATCCGCGCGGGCCATTTGCTGGGCGCCGCGCAGATCCGGATCACCGTCGGCGGCAGGACGGTGCATTTCAGCGGCGACCTGGGCCAGGACCGCGACCCGCTGATGCCGCCGCCGGAACCCTTTGCCGGGGCCGATGTGCTGGTCTGCGAGTCGACCTACGGCGACCGCCTGCACCCGGCCGTGGCCCCCGAGGATGAGCTGGCGGGCATCCTGGCCCCGTTCCTGAAGCAAAAAGGCATTGTGCTGATCCCCGCCTTTGCGGTCGGGCGCGCCCAGGGCATCACCTACCACCTGTCGCGGCTGATGGCGGCGGGCCGCATTCCGCGGGTTCCGGTGTACCTCGACAGCCCGATGGCGTCGGATGCCACCGATATCTATATCCGCCACTGCGCCGAGCACCGCATCCCCTGGCAGGACTGCGCCGCCGTCTTCCAGCTGCCGGCCCGGACCAATTCGGTGGCCGAGTCCAGAGAGCTGAACACGCTGGAAGGACCGATGGTTATCCTGTCGGCCAGCGGCATGATCACCGGCGGGCGCATTTTGCATCACGTGGTGAACTTCGGCGGCAGCCTGCGCACCATGATCGTGCTGTCGGGCTATCAGGCGGGCGGCACCCGCGGCGCCTCGCTGGCGGCGGGAGAGCGGCGGCTGCGCATCTTCGGCAAGGACCACGTGATCCGCGCAAGGGTTGCGCAGCTGGAAACATTATCAGGCCACGCCGATGCCGATGAGCTGCTCCGGTGGATGGCAGCCGGCCCTGCGCCTGAGATGACTTACCTCACGCACGGCGAACCGGAAGCTGCCGAGATGCTGCGGCGGCGGCTTTGGCATGAATTGGGCCGCCCGTCCCGGGTGCCCGAGCATTTGGAATCCATCCGTATTGATACCCCGTCATGACCCGGGCGCGCGCCGGATGCCGCCAGTTGGCACGCGTCAGTCAATGGCCATGAGATGCTGTGACAGGGCCTGCGCCCCTGGGCCTTATGCCAGGTTCGCCAGCTCACGTGCTGCCTTCTGCAAGCATGGCAGAAAATCCGTCAGGTCCTGCAGGCTGCGACGCTGCACCGGTGCGTGGACCGAAAGCGTTGCAAGCAGCCGGCCGCGGGCGTCCCGCACGGGGACGGCGACGGCGACCATGCCGTCAATGAACTCTTCGTCGTCGGTGGAATAGCCGCGGCCGGCAATTGCGCCCAACTCCGCGGTGATCGCGTCCGGATCGGTGCAGGTCTTACCGGTCACCGCTTCCAACGGGCGGGCGCGCAGAACGGCCTCCAGCGTGCTGGGCTTGAGGGTGGAAAGGTACATCTTGCCGCTGGCGGTGCAGTGGAAGGGCACCTGGGTGCCGATCGGCAGCTGAATGCGCAGCGGCCACTTGGTTTCCACCCGGTCCAGATAGGTCATCCCCTCGCGGTCGGGGGTGGCAAGGTTGCAGGTCTCGCCCAGCTCTTCGGCGACACTTTTGAGGATGCTGAGGCGGCCGGTGCGCAGGTGTTCGGACGACACGGTGTTGAGCGCCAGCTGGCGCAGGCGGGGGCCGGGGCCGTAGGCCCGCCCGTCCAGATCGCGCTGCAGGAAGCCTTCCGCCTCAGCCGTCTGCATCAGCCTGTGAACGGTCGGCTTGGGCAGGCCCATCGCCTCGATCATCTCAGCCGGTTTCACCGCAACGCCGCGGCAGGCGACCTCCTCCAGCAGCACCAGAAGGCGCAGGTTGGTGGGGATCTGCCCCTCATTCTTGTCCAGCGTACCCGCTGCCATCGCCGCCTCACCGCTATTTATCGGGCAGCAGCACCAGGGCGAATTCGGGAACCAGAGAGACCAGGACCCAAACGCCGATCAGCGCTGCAAGGTAAGGGACCGTATAGCGAAGCAGCCGGAAATACGGAACACCGGTCACACCCGATGCGACATAGAGGTTCAGCCCGTAGGGCGGGGTGATGAAGCCGATGGAGGCGCCGACCAGGAAAATCACCGAGAAATGGATCGGGTCGACCCCCGCGGAGGCGGCGATGGGGGCCAGGATCGGCGCCAGGATGATGGTGACCGGCAGGCTTTCCAAGACCATGCCGGAGAAGAAAACGATCACCATCGAGGTGAACAGCACCGCGTGGTAGCCGCCCATCGAGGTGACAAACCCCCCGATCACCTGCTGAGCACCCAAGAGCGACAGGATTTGCTGCATGACCACGGAGATCGCAATCAGCGGCGCCAGGATTCCGGTGATCTGGGCCGAGCGCACCACGATCCCCGGGATTTGCGGGATGGTGAACCCTTCGACCACCAGCATTTCGGCATAGGATTTTTCTTCCCATGTCTTGCCGCTGCGGGCGCCGGTGATTTTGGTGACCACCCAGGACAGGACACCCGCGATAACGCAGAAACCGACAGTCACGCCCGCCGCCTCGGTGGGGGAGAACTTGCCGGTGTAGATGCCCCACAGCACCAGCCCGATGGCAAAGAAGCCCAGCCAGGCGCCGAAGGCGGTTTTCAGGACCCGGTTCAGCTGCAGCGGGATCAGGAAGCCCCAGCCGTTCTTGCGGCAGATGACCCAGCAGGCCAGCTGCATGCCGATGACCATCATCGCGCCGGGCAGGATGCCGGCCACGAACAGATCCGAGATCGGCAGGTTCATCAGGAAGCCGTAGACAATAAAGATGATCGAGGGCGGAATGATGATGCCGACGGTGCCGCCCGCCGCGGCGGTGGCGGCCGAGAACCGCTCGTCATAGCCGCCTTTGACCATTTCGGGGTGCAGCATTGAGCCGATGGTGGCTGTTGTCGCCGAGTTCGAGCCCGAAATCGCGGCAAACAGCCCGCAGGCGCCCAGCGAGGCCATCGCCAGCCCGCCCCGCATCCAGCCGAGGCAGGCATAGGCAAAATCCGAAAGGCGCCGGGCAATGCCGGACTGGTTGATCAGGTCGCCGGTCAGGATGAACAGTGGCATCGCCAACAGGGCAAAGCCCTTGTTGAACACGTTGAGAAGCTCGGCGCCCATGTTGTCGAGCGTCAGCCCCAGCACAAAGGAGCAGCCGATCACCCAATAGCCGATCACCAAAAGCACCGGCACCCCCAGCATGAACAGGAAGGTGACCCCAATCGAGATCAGCGTGACCCAGGTTCCCGTATCCATTACACATCCCCTCCGATCACGGCCTGTTTGATCAGCGGCGCGCCGCTGCGGTAGTTGCGGATGTCGTCGCCCAGGTTTTCGAACACCCGGGCGATCATCAGGACAAAGGACATCGGCGCGGTGATCAGGAACCACCATTGCAGCACGCTGTCGGTGCCCAGCACGATCTGGAAATTCGACGCCGACAGCGCGGTCAGCCGGGTGGTGGTGACAAAGACGATGACGGCAAAGCCGAACCACAGCACCGCGTCCAGTGCAAGGCAGCCCATTTGCGCCCAGCGGGGCATGATGGTGCGGAATTCGGAAAAGCTGAGGTGTGTCCGCAGCCGCACGTTAAAGGCGGCGCCGAACCAGGCCATGATCATGAACAGCAGGGGCGGGATGGTCGTGGACCAGGGCTGCTGGTTCTTGAACACGAAGCGGTCGATCACTCCCCAGAAGATGATGAAGGCAATCGCCAGGTAGCTCCACACCATGATGGAGCGCTCCAAGTGCCGGTCCAAAAGCGGCACCAGGCGGTAGACCAGCATCACCAGCAGGCCGCCAAGCGCGGCGGCAACGGTGCCCAGCACCCAGGCGGCATTGCTTTCCAAGGCATTGCGGATCTCCCAGCTGTCCTGGGACGCGAAGGCGCTGATGATGGCGCCGATGTCCGACCAAAGCTGCATCTGTTCCTCCCCTCATTGCCGCTGTGACCCCGCCGGATCAGCCCGGGCAAACAAGGCCGGCGCGTGCCTCTGGCGCCGGCCCTCTGCTCGCGGTTCAGGCCTGTATCAGCCCTTCCACCAGCGGCGCGGCTCCACGTTTTCGGGCTTCATGTCCTTTTCGACTTCGCGCGCGATGGTGTAGATCTCCTGATAGGTGTCGATGCCGCCGGCCCATTTGTTCAGGCGGTCGCGCCACTGTTCCCACAGCTGCGGCTGGAACTCGGGTGAGCACATTTCCTCGGCCATGCGGATTTCGCTGTCCGGCAGGAAAGCCGGGCGCACGCCGTTCTCCACAAAAATCGTGCCGGGCAGCTGCGGGTCGCTGAAACCAACGGTCTTGACCAGTGCCGCCTCGTTTGCGGCCTGCACATGGGCCTGCGCCCAGTAGGCGCTCTCCATCACTGCGTCCTGCAGGTAGCCTTCGAGGCCGTCAAAGACCTTGGCCGACATTGAGGTGTGCTCGGTTCCGCAGAAGAACTTGAGGTCGACCGACTGCGAGACCACCGGCGCCATGTTGGCATAGGCCACGGCGGAGGCCCAGGTTTCGGCGCCGTCGATCAGGCCCTGTTTCAGCCCGTCGAGGGTCTCTTCCCAGGCCACCGGCACCGGGTTCAGGTTCAGTGCCTTCATGGCGATCCGGCCCAGCTGGGTGCCGGTCACCCGGTTCTTGGTGCCGAACAGCTGTTCCAGTTTGGTGATGGTCGGCTGGTCCTTGTATTTCAGGCCCAGCTGGATGCCGCGCAGCTCGCAGTGGCTGAACAGGAACTTCAGCCCGTGGCGCTTCTCCAGCGGGTCGCGCAGGATTTCCTGGCTCTTGGGGTGATAGAGGAAATGGTACTGCGAGGCGCGGCCCGGGAACATGAAGGCATAATCCAGCACGTTCAGGTAAGGCGCGCCGCCAGCCGAATTCTGGGTCGATGCGGCGTAAATGTCGACGATGCCCTGCTGGGTTTTCTCCACACAGCTCAGCTGGCCGCAGATCTGATTGTCGCCGATGAATTCAATGCGGATTTCGCCGTCGGTGCGGGCCTCCAGGTCACGGGCGAATTCCAGCGCCCCTGCCCGTTCGATCAGCAAGTTGCGCGCGTTAAAGCCCGAGGCGCCGAACTTCAGCGTGTGCTTGGCGGGCTTGGCATAGCGCTTTTCATATGTCGATTCCGCCGCCGAGGCGAGATTCGCCAGGCTCATCGCGCCGCCAAAGCCGCCGGCGGCCAGCTGTGTCGAGCTCATCCCGTAAGTCCCTGCCACACGGAACAGATCCCGCCGCGAGATGCGGCTCAATTTGTTGGTCAGCCCCATAATTTTCCTCCCTAACATCAATTATTGAGACGTTTAGTATCAAAAAACGCTAGATCAATTTGCACATCCTGTATAGAAGTTTTTTCATCGAGGGATCGGGAGGGACGGTTTTGGAGGCGGATTTCATTGTCATCGGCGCAGGGTCGTCCGGCTGTGTTGTCGCAAACCGGCTGAGTGCGGATCCGCGCAGCAAGGTGGTTCTGCTGGAGGCCGGCGGGCGGGACATAAATCCCTGGATTCATATTCCGGTCGGCTACTTCAAAACCATGCACAACCCGTCCGTTGACTGGTGTTACAAGACCGAACCGGATCCGGGTCTCAATGGCCGTTCGATCGACTGGCCGCGGGGCAAGGTTCTGGGCGGGTCATCCTCGCTGAACGGGCTTCTTTATGTGCGCGGCCAGAAAGAGGACTATGACCGCTGGCGCCAGATGGGCAACGAAGGCTGGGGCTGGGAGGATGTGCTGCCATTGTTCAAGCGCTCCGAGGATCAGGAGCGCGGCGCTGATGAATATCACGGCACCGGCGGGCCGCTGGCGGTCTCCAACATGCGCATTCAGCGCCCGATCTGCGATGCTTGGGTCGCCGCGGCGCAGGAGGCCGGATACCCATTCAACCCGGATTACAATGGCGCCAGGCAGGAGGGCGTCGGCTATTTTCAGCTGACCACCCGCAACGGCCGCCGCTGCAGCGCGGCGGTGGCGTTTCTGAAACCGGCGCGGAGCCGGGCCAACCTGCAGATCATCACCCATGCCCTGGTGGAAAAGATCAACCTGGACGGGCGCCAGGCGACGGGCGTCACCTATCTGGACCAGGCAGGCCGGCGGCAGACCATTACAGCGCGCAAGGAAGTCATCCTGTCTGCTGGTGCGATCAACTCGCCGCAGACCCTGATGCTGTCGGGAATCGGACCAGCAGCGCAGCTGAAGGCCAATGGAATTGAACCTCTGGTCGATTTGCCGGGCGTTGGCCAGGGGCTGCAAGACCATCTGCAGGCGCGGCTGGTTTACAAGTGCAACGAGCCGACGCTGAACGACGAGGTGCGCAGCCTGTTCAATCAGATGCGGATCGCATTGAAATACGCGCTGTTCCGGGCCGGGCCGATGACCATGGCCGCGAGCCTTGCAACCGGCTTCATGAAAACCCGGCCTGATGTGGCCACACCTGATATTCAGTTCCATGTTCAGCCCTGGTCGGCGGACAGCCCCGGCGAGGGGGTCCATCCGTTCTCGGCCTTCACCATGTCGGTCTGCCAGCTGCGCCCCGAAAGCCGCGGCGAGATCCGGCTGAACGGGCCGGACCCGGAGAGCTATCCGAAAATCATACCCAATTACCTGTCGGCGGAGACCGATTGCCGGACTATTGTGGATGGTGTGAACATCGCCCGGCGGATTGCCCGCCACAGCCCGTTGTCCTCCAAGATTGCGGAAGAGTTCCGGCCCCATTCCAGCCTGGAGATGGAAGACTATGACGGCACGCTGGACTGGGCGCGCAGCAATTCCGTTTCGATCTACCACCCGACGGGAACCTGCAGGATGGGCCAGGGCCCGGACGCAGTGGTGGACGCCGGTTTGCGGGTGCATGGGGTCCGGGGGCTGCGGGTGGCCGATTGCTCAATCATGCCGGAAATCGTCTCCGGCAATACCAATGCGCCTGCGATCATGATCGGGGAAAAAGCCAGCGATCTGATCACCCAATAGCTGTTTCACTCTGCCCCGGAGCTATGCCTGGCCGTTCAGACCGCTACCGGTCAGTCCTGCCGCGTGTTCAAGAAGGCTTCATCTGCAATTTTCATTTAGCCCTCTGTTCTGCCGGTACGCGATCATGGCTTTCCGACGCTGCGCCCGCTCAGGACCGGGCGGCGGACCGGGCCGGACAGGGCGGGCAGGAAACCCGCGACGAAGGCCAGCCATCCCGCACACCAAAGCAGCGCTGCGGCAGTTATCAGGGTTTCGGCATGCGCAGGAAAAAGGGGAACCGCCAACCGGACCCACGCCGTGAGCCAGACCAGAACAACCCCGGCCTTGAATCCGGAACCGGCCCGCATTGTCCCGTCCGGGGCGTGGCAGGCGGCCCGCCCGGCAATGGCCATGATCAGCCCCGGCATGGCCCCGATGGTAATCGCGTGGACAGCCGCTGCCATTGGGTAGCCGGAAAAGCCAAGCCCGGCGGCCCCGATGGCCAGCGCGCCAAGCGGCAGCCAGAGAAAAGCCATGTGCTGCGCTGCCAGCAGCGGATTGCGAAGCGTCGCGCAGGTGCGCCAGCCCTTCATGGTCCAGAGCATTGTCACCGCTGACGCAATCAATGCTGCATGGGCCGCGCCGGAAAAGCCGGCCAGTGTCAGGACCACCACCAGTGCCAGCAGCCCCTGCGGCAAGAAGCACAGCCGCGTCCAGCCCTGCACCGGCGGGCCTGAATAGCCCTGCTGCGCCAGCCAGTTGCGCGTAAATGCAGGGACCGCTCGCGCGCCGGCGCTGAACATCAGCAGGATCAGGCCGGTCAGGATAATCCGGGCAAGCGCAAGGCAGCCCCATATATCGCCGGCGGCCGCTCCGGTCAGGAAAACGGCTTCGCCGGCGCCCAGGGCTGGAACTGCCGCGGCCAGCCCCAGCTTGCGATAGGCCTTGGCTGCGGCAATCTGCCGGCAAAGGAAGACGGAGAGGCCAAGGAAGAAAGCCGCATTGAGCAATAGCGGCACCGCAAACGGCAGCGCTTCGAAACCGGCAGTTGCGATCCGTGCCAGGACCCAGGCCAGCGTCAATGCCTTCAAACCTGTGCCGCGCAATGGCGGCTGCGCGGTCCAGCCGGGCAACGCCGTCAGAAGATAGCCGCCGATTGCCGCGGCGGTGAAGCCAAAGATCAGCTCATGGACATGCCACAAAACGGCAGTCGGAAAAGCCGGGGCAGGCAAGCCCAGTCGGACGCCCAATGGCCACCAAGCCACAGTCAGCAGTGCGCACAGGAACGCAGACAGGAAAAGCGGGCGGTGCGGCGCGTCCCAGAACGCGCTGAAATCCCGCCCCGAAATCAAGCCGAGGCCGGATCTGCGGACCAGGAGGCTCCGCACGGCCCTGTCAGGAACCCGTCGCTCAGCCGGATGTCCGGCGAGATTTTCCGGACCTCGCTGGCAAGAGCCCCGCGGGGCGACTCTCCGTTCAAACGCGCGCGGTAGGCTTGGCAAAGGCCGGAAAACCCGTGCGATTGCGGTGACAGGCGCAGGGCGGAAACCCCCGCTGCGGCCAGGGCCTCGATGTGGTAGTCCGCGCAGGCATAGCTGTCCGACAGGGTCTGCACGCCGTTCATGGCCATAAAGGGCTGACCCTCCAGCGTGCGCACTTCCAGCCCGTCCGGGTCCGCTTCGCAAGCAAACTGGCAGTTGTCTTTGGTCCGCTTGTGCAGGCGCGCGTGATAGCAGCGCCCGGATACCGCCAGCGGCAGCCGGCCATGGCCCCAGACCTCAATGGCTACACCCAGCCCGCTTGCCGCCCGGGCCAGCGTCTCAACCGAGGCGAGCGGCAATTCCGGCGGCAGGCAGACGCGTTTGGCCCCCAGCGACGCCAGCCAGGCCAATGTCCCCTCGTTATAGACGTTTATCAGCGGCCCGACGTGAAAACCGGTGCCCTGGGGCAAATTCGCCAGCGCTGTCAGGTCGTTGATTTCAACCGTCACCCCCATTTCCGCCAGTTCTGCGGTCAGCTTGCGCTCGCGCTTGAGGGTCACCAGCGCCAGGCTGGTCAGCACTGCCTCCTTGCCTGCATCAGCCAGGGCAGCCAGCGCCTCCGGGATGCGGTCCTGATAGAATGGCAGGCGTTTGGAGCACACCAGCTCACCCAGGACGACCCGGTCAACGGGGGTTCCGGCCAGTTCGCGGTAGAACGTGCTCCATTGTTCGGCCGGCCAGAAGAATTGGTTCGGCCCGACAGTCAGTTCCATGCTGTTATCTCCAGGTCTTCTTGTAGGCGCCGGTGGTCATGGCCTGACCCTCGGACAGGCGCGCCAGCATCCCCTGCGGCAGCGGCTGGCCTGCCTCCAGCGCATCAACGGCGGCGCGGAAGTTGCGCACGACTTGCGCCACATACGACTTGGAGCGCTGCCGCCCTTCGATCTTCAGCGCCGTGACACCGGCCTTGTGCAGCTGCGGGATCAGTTGCTCGGCATTCAGGCTTGCCGGGTCTTCAAACAGGTGGCCGGTTTGGCCGCCGGCGGAAAAGCAGCCTTTGCAGAGTGTCGGATACGGGGCAGGCTCATCCTTTGCCGCACGGTGGATCGTATATCCGCCAAGCTTGGCATCCAGCGCGCCGTTGTCGTTGTGATACTCCACATGGCTGGCGGGAGAGCAGACGCCGTTCATGTTCGGTGACAGCCCGGTCGCATAAGAGGACAGCGAACAGCGCCCCTCAGCCATCACGCACAGGCCGCCAAAGACGAAAACTTCGGTCTCGGCCTCTGTTTCGGCATTGATGGCGGCGATTTCCGGCACCGAGAGAACCCGCGGCAGCACCACCCGTTTCACACCAAAGGTCCTGGCATAGTAGTTGATAATGTCCGCATTGGCGGCGGCGGCTTGCACAGAAAGATGCAGGCGCAGGCCGGGGTGGGTGCGCGCGGCATAGTCCAGCAAACCCGGGTCGGCCAGGATGACGGCATCGGCTCCGGCGTTTTCGGCATCGTCGATGGCGCGGTGCCAGACAGGCTGATCGCCTGCGCGCGGAAAGGTATTGACCGCCACCAGGACCTTGGCGCCATGGCTGTGGGCAAAGGCCACGCCGTCGCGCATCTCGCTGCGGTCGAAGTTCAGCCCGGGAAAATTGCGGGCGTTGGTCTCGTCGTTGAAGCCGCAATAGACAGTATGCGCTCCGGCTTTGACCGCGGCCCGCAGCGCGGCGGGCGTGCCGGCCGGGCAGACGATTTCCATCACCATGCCGCGTCCTCCGCTGGACGGGCCAGGCAGACACCTGTGCGCCGCCCGGCAAACCCCGCGGCCTGCAGCAGAAGGCCGGAAAACGGCCCGGACATGGCAGCAATCTCCTGGGAAATATCCAGCTCAGCGTCATCCACGGCATTGCGGAGGGCCAGCGCCGCAGCGGTATCGCCTTCGATCACAAGATCACGCGAGAAAAACAGGGCGTCCCCGTCATAGGCACCGTGGACCAGTCCCAGCAGCGCTGCCAGCGGGCCGGAAATCCGGGCGGCTCCGTCACAGCTGCGGCGTGTGGCGCGGACCGACGGGAGGCCATCGTTCGGATCAAGGCAAAGAACAACGGGCAGGTCGGTGGGATCCAGGACAAACCGCGTGCGGCTGTGCTCTCCCAAGCGGCGGAACAGGCCGGGATGGCGCCTGGCGATACGGCGCGAGCAGGCCGTCAGCGAAAGGGACAATGGCCCGAGGGGCAGTATTCGCAGCAGGCGCGCAAGCGCTGCGGGACATTGGGGGATCCGGGTTCGGGTCAACAAAGAAATCCTTTTCCGCCGGTTACTTCGGTCGCTGGTGTGTTCTAGGCCCCGGTCCGCCGCCCAAGTTTGTCGTGCGTCAAATTCGCGGTGCGAAACTCTGCTAGGGCTCAGCGGAATTCAGCCTTGGAGCAGTCCCGTTCGCACGCATCCGCCATATCCCAGCCTGCGCCATTTCCTCGACTGGTGCGCTGCAACCGGCCAGTTCCGGCGGGTTCCGGATCCGGTTTCCGTGCGCCACCGGATGACGGCAGTGCACCGCGCAGTGCTGGAAGCCGGGGGGCCGGTGCTGCAATTCGACCGTCCGGTTTTGGACGATGGCCGGATTTCGGACATTCCGGTTGTGGCGAACCTCTTCGGGACCGCTGACCGGGCGGCCGCCGGGCTGGGGGTCTCTCAATCTCAGCTGGACGATCTGGGGGCCTTTCTGGCTGCGCTCAGATCGCCCGCCCCGCCCGATGGCCTGCGGGATGCCCTGTCGCGCTGGCCCATGCTGAAGGCGGCGCTGGCCGCCCGGCCGAAGATGGTGAAAACCGCGCCGGTGCAGGCCGTCATCCATGAGGGGCCGGAGGCCAGCTTGTCAAACCTTCCGGTGCAGACCCATTGGCCCGGGGATGCGGGGCCGCTGATCACTTGGCCGGTGGTGATCACCCGCCCGCACGGCAGCGCCCCGGAAAACGTCAGCAGCTATAATGCGGGCGTGTACAGAACCCAGGTGCTGGACCGCTCGCAGCTGATCATGCGCTGGCTGCCGCACCGCGGCGGCGCCGCGCATCACCGCAGCTGGGCAAGGCAGGGCGAACCGATGCCGGCGGCTGTGGTTCTGGGCGCAGACCCGGCCACGCTGATGTCCGCTGCGCTGCCGTTGCCGGAGACCGTGTCGGAACTGGCCTTTGCCGGGGCCCTGGGCGGCGCCCGGCCGCGCTTGGCCGCCTGCAAAACCATTCCCCTGATGGTGCCTGCCGATGCAGAAATCGTTCTGGAAGGCTGGGTGTCTCCGGATGAAACAGCGCCCGAAGGCCCCTTTGGCGACCACACCGGGTATTACAATCCGGCCGAGCCCTTTCCCGTCATGCAGGTCAGCGCGGTAACCTGCCGTGAGAACCCGATTTACCTGTCCACCTACACCGGCCGGCCGCCGGATGAACCCGCCATCATCGGCGAGGTTTTCAACCGGCTGGCGTTGCCCGCGATCCAAGCCCAGATACCTGAAATTCGCGACCTTTGGCTGCCGCCGGCCGCCTGTTCCTACCGCATTGCCATTGTCAGCATCGACAAACGCTACCCGGGCCAGGCCCGCAGGGTGATGATGGCGCTTTGGGGGATGCTGCCGCAATTCAGCTACACCAAGATAATGATTGCAGTGGACGCGGACACCGACCCGCGGAAATGGGACGACATCGCCTGGGTTCTGGCCACACGCATGGATCCGTCCCGCGATGTCATGATCCTGGAGAATACACCTATGGACTACCTTGATTTCGCGTCCCCGCAACCGGGATTGGCCGGCAAGATCGGCATTGACGCCACAACAAAAACCGGCAGCGAAACAAGCCGTGAATGGGGGCAGGTCATGCAGGGAGCGCCGCAGGACCAGGCCTTTGCCGCCGATTTGGTTGCCCGTTTGATGCCGGACTTGAAGGGGTGAGCGTGCGGCGGGTAGTGCTGGGCGTTTCGGGCGCCTCGGGGGCAATGCTCAGCCTGGCAGCAGCGCGGCATCTGGCATCAGCCGGAGTGGAGATTGACCTGGTGGCCAGCGCCGCCGCCAAGCGCACGCTGGCCGAAGAATGCGGCCCTGATGCAGTGGAAACGCTCATGGCCCTTGCCGCGCGCACCCACGCGGTCACTGACATCGGCGCAGCTATCGCCTCAGGTTCGGTTCCGGTGTCGGGGATGATCGTCGCGCCCTGCTCGATGCGCTCCCTGGCAGCAATCGCGCACGGGCTTGACGATAATCTGCTGACACGGGCCGCCAGCGTGCAGCTCAAGGAGCGCAGGCGGCTGATCCTGCTGGCACGCGAGACGCCGCTGACGCTTGCCCATCTGCGCAATATGGCCGCGGTGACCGAGATGGGCGCAATCGTTATGCCGCCGGTGCCTGCATACTATCTTGCCCATGCCACATTAGCAGAGGCCGCCAGCCAGACGGCTGCCCGTGCCGTTGACCTCTTGGCGCTGTCCGCCCCTCACGCGCAGGCCTGGCGGCCCAAGGCTGCAGGCTGACTGCCCGCTTGCCAGCGTGCGGCGGTCACCCGGCGGCTACTGCGCCGTCCAGCCGCCATCGACGGGGATCGACGTCCCCGTGACATTATGCGCCTCGCGCGCGCACAGCCAGAGCGCCAGCGCACCGATCTCGGAGGGGTCGGAGGTGCGGCGCGAGGGTTGTTTCTCGGCCAGGAGATCGGCGATCCCCGCAGCCCTGTCGCCGCCATGCAGGGCGGCGCGGGCCTGGACTTGCGGCTCGATGATTGCGGTTTCGGTCCAGCCGGGGCAGATGCAGTTGACAGTGATACCCCCCGTTTCGCGGCTGCCCTGGCCTGCGTATTCCAGCGCCGCGACCCGCGACAGCCCCACCAGCCCGAATTTCGACGCCACATAGGGCGCCTTGTTCACCGAAGCGACCAGCCCGTGGACCGAGGCAATATTGACGACGCGCCCGTATCCGCGCTCGGCCATTTTCGGCATCGCCAGACGCATCGTGTGAAAGGCCCCGGTCAGGTTGACGCCCAGAACCGCCTCCCAGGTGGCGGCGTCGGCCTCCGCCAGGGAAACCGTTTTCTGAATGCCCGCATTGTTGGCAAGAATGTCGGTGCCGCCCCATGCATCCATTTCGGCCATCATGGCTTCGACCGCGTTTGCGTCCCGCATGTCCGCATCGAAGAACCGCGTTTCCGGCGCGCCGGCAGCCGTGACTTCGGCCATTGCGGCCCGGGCCTGTTCCCGGCCGGCCAGCCCGTGCACTGCCACCCGGGCGCCCGCCCCGGCAAATGCTTTGGCCATAGCCAGCCCGATGCCCTGAACCGACCCTGTTACAAGTGCGGTCTTTCCGGTCAGATCAGTCATGTCTTTGCTCCTGTTGCTGCGCGGCGCGCAATTCGGTGCAGCCGCTCTGCGGGGGTCATGAACAAGCCTCCAGAATGGAGCAGTAATTGGCAACGCCCGATCCGCCCATGTTGAAAACACCCGCCAGGCCGGCGCCCGGTTTCTGCAGCGGCCCGGCCTGTCCGGTGACCTGCTGCGCGGCCAGCACATGCATGGACACACCGGTGGCGCCGACCGGGTGGCCCTTGGCCTTCAGCCCGCCCGACAGGTTCACAGGCAGGCTGCCGCCGGCCATCACGGTGCCCTCTGCCACCGCGCGGGCCCCCTGGCCGGCCGGGGCCAGGCCCATCGCCTCATAGATCATCAGTTCGGCAATGGTGAAACAGTCATGCACCTCGGCCAGGTCGAGGTCATTCACCCCGATGCCGGCCTGGTCATAGGCCATTTCAAACGCACGCGCCGCACCTGCAAGGCGGGTCATGTCCCGCCGCGACATGGGCAGGAAATCATTGACCTGGCAGGCGGCGCGGAACCCCGCCGCGCATTCAAAGCCGCCGCGGTCTCCGGCCACCATCACCAGCGCGGCGGCGCCGTCCGAAATAAGCGAGCAATCCGTCAGCCGCAGCGGCGCGGCAATCACCGGGTTCTTGTCGCTGGGCGTGTTGCAGAACTCAAAGCTCACGTCCCGGCGCATCTGCGCCAGCGGATTGGCCTGCGCGTTTGCATGGTTCTTGACGGCGATCCGGGCCAGCGTTTCGGACTGGCCGCCATAGGCCTGGAAATAACCGCTGGCGATCCGGGCAAAGATCTGCGGAAAGCTGACCCCGGCCTCCTCGGTCTGATACGAGGCGCCGGCCAGCGCCTCGGTCACCCCTTTGGTGTCAAGCGAGGTCATCTTCTCCGCGCCGATCACCAGCACAGTCCGGGCCGATCCTGCCCGGATCGCATCGCGCGCCGCATAGACCGCCGCCGAGCCCGAAGCACAGGCGTTTTCCACCCGGGTTGCAGGGGTGAACCGCAGGCGGTCATCCAGGCCCAGCACAAGCGACGACGCAAAGGCGTCCGGCACCATGCCGCTGTTGAAATGCCCCAGCCAGATGCCGTCAATCTCTGCCGGGTCGACACAGGCCATCTCAATCGCTTCCGCGGCGGCGGCCTGAATCAGCTCCTCGAAACTCTGATCCAGCGCACCGAATTGCGTGTGGCCCCAGCCGACTATTTTCGCGTCCATATCTGTCTCCCTTGACGTGCAGGCAGGCTAATTGTGTAACGATGGCCCCGCGATCCGTGTAATTACGTAATTTCCCATGAATGCCGACCTTGAAACCCTTGCCTTCGATCATGCCCCTATCGGCCTGGTTTACGCCGAAAACCGTTTGATCCGCCGCTGCAACCCCCGGTTTGCGCGCATGTTCGGCTACCGGGCGGAGGAACTCGCAGGGCGGTCTCTTTCCGTGCTGTACCCGTCGATGGAGGAATACCGGCGCATTGGCGACCTGGGCCTGCGCAAGATGCAGGGCACCGGCCAGTACGAAGATGAGCGCATCATGTGCCGCCGGGGCGGTGCGCATTTCTGGTGCCGGGTGCGGGGGCAGTCGCTTGACGCGGACAAGCCTTTTGCCCGGTCGGTATGGAGTTTTGCCGATATTTCCGAGCAGCGCCCGGTCACAGAGATGACAGCGCGGG
This sequence comes from Leisingera sp. G5_S3_59_S7, assembly GCF_054968485.1. Taxonomy (NCBI): domain Bacteria; kingdom Pseudomonadati; phylum Pseudomonadota; class Alphaproteobacteria; order Rhodobacterales; family Roseobacteraceae; genus Leisingera; species Leisingera sp. G5_S3_59_S7. The sequence continues at coordinate 42,161 of NZ_JBQKUH010000020.1, read as the reverse complement.
AGCGGCAGGTGGCCAAAATGATGGCCGAAGGGCTCACCAGCAAGGAGATCGCGCGCGGGCTCGGCATCTCGCCGCGGACGGTCGAAGCGCACCGCGCCCGGCTATTGGATAAATTCGGCGCCCGGAACTCGCTGGAACTGATCGCGCGCATAACCGGGGTGCCGATTTAGAGTGCTTTGACTTCCGCGCCTGCGCGGCCTGGGCTCCGGCTTCCGGCCGGTGCCGCCCCGCAATCCAAGCGCAACCGCGATCGCATCCGCGGACGCGCTGTGCAAGGGCGGCCGCCGGCACGTTTTTTTGCGGCGCGCGGGCAGCCCAGGGGGCGTTCAGGCTCAGGCAGAAACTGGAACAAGTTCGGCGGCAAGCTCCAGCACAAGGCCGCTGACCGCCTGCCGGGCCTGTTCCTGCGATTTCTTGCCGCGCAGCTGGCGGCCAAGCGCGGAGCCGCGGGCAGAGGCTTCCTGTGCCAGCAGCAGCAATGCAATTTCCCGCAGCTGATGCATCGCCAGATCCGCCTCATCCTGCCCCAGCAGCTCTTCAAGCTTTGCCGGGGCTGTGCATCCGGCCAGCAGGTGCTTCAGGGCTGCTCCGTGCTTTGACGCCTCGGCCTGGGCAATGCAGATGTCCGTCATGCCCGCCATTTCGGATTGGAAGACCTCAACCGGCACAAAAGCGGTCTGCCGGGAGTAGCCAGCCTGCCGCTCGACATGAAGTTCCCGCTGTGCCGGGTCATAGGACACAACCAGACCCTCAATCGACACATCCGACGCCACCAGCTGCCCGAAGCGCTTGCGCAGGCTGAGCGCTTCGGCAAAGAGCACCAGCTGCAAAAGGCCGGCCTGCGGCAGATCGCAGGAAAGGCGCTGGATACCGCTGCGGCCGGCGTGCTTGTAGTTGAGCGCGAGCCTGGCACCGCCGTCCTGCCGCGCCTCCATCGAGAATATCTTTGCAGGCATGGCGCGCGTTATATGGAAGGCTGCGGGACCTTCAAGCGGCGTCCGGCTCGGCCTGCAGCGCTAAGCGGCCAGGCGCCTAAGGCCAGGCGGCGCAGGCGCAGCGGCGGCCGCTGTGTCTGACCGGCGCCGGGTTGATGCAGAGCAAGGCATCCCGCCGCAGATCCGATTACGCTTGGCAGGTATTGTAGATGACCGGGCGCGTGGCCATGCAAAAGAAAACAGGCGCAATATTTGCCGCTGCGGCCGTGCTGCTAGTGGCCGCCGCAATGTACCTGTTCGTTTCCGAGGACGGCACGGAGCTGCCGGAGGGCTTGGTTCAGGGTAACGGCCGGATCGAGGCCGAACAGGTGGAGATCGCCCCCGCAAGGGCCGGCCGGGTGGCGCAGGTTCTGGCGGCGGAGGGCAGCCTGGTTGCGGCGGGCGATGTTCTGGTGGTGATGGACACTGACGAGCTGTCGGCGGCGCATGACCGGGCCCAGGCCGAAGCCGCGCTGGCGCGCCAGACCAAGGCCGAGGCAGAGGCGCTGGTTGTCCAGCGCCAGAGCGAGCACCGCCGCGCCGAGCATGAGCTGGAGCGTGCCACCGCGCTTCTGGCCGGGCACAACATCTCCGAAACCGTCTTTGAGGAGCGCGACACCGCCCATCAGGTTGCAGAGGCGGTGCTGGGCGCTGCGCAGGCGCGGGTTGCCACCGCCGACGCCGGGATCGCGGCGGCAGAGGCCGAGGTGCGCCGGATCGCCGCGCAGATCGAGGACAGCACCCTGACCGCGCCGATGCCGGGCCGGGTTCTGTACCGGCTGGCAGAACCGGGCGAGGTGGTGGGCGCCGGCGGGCCGATCCTGACGCTGCTCAGCCTTGAGAACATCTATATGGAGGTGTTCCTGCCCGCCCGCGAGGCCGGTCTCCTGCCGATCGGCGCCGAGGCCCGCATCGTGCTGGACGCGCTGCCCGATTACGCCATTCCCGCAACCGTCACCTTTGTCTCGCCAGAGGCCCAGTTCACCCCCAAGCAGGTCGAGACCCTCAGCGAGCGCGAGCAGCTGGTGTTCCGCGTCCGGGTCCGCATCCCCGAAGACCTGGTGGCGGCGCGGATCGAGCATGTGAAGACCGGCCTGCGCGGGGTGGCAGTGATCCGGCTGGACCCGGACCAGGCCTGGCCCGAAGCGCTGGATCGCCGCATCCCGCCTGAGCTGTTCGAATGACCGCCGCGGCAGGAGGCCCTCCCGGCATCCGCATCGCGGAGGTGAGCCACCGCTACCGCAAGCATACCGCCCTGGACGCGGTCACGCTGGATCTGCCGCCGGGCCGGCTGGTGGGGTTCATCGGTCCCGATGGGGTCGGCAAGTCCACCCTTCTGGGCCTGATCACCGGCGCCAAGAAACTGCAGGCCGGGTCGATTGACGTGCTGGGCGGCCCGATCGGCAACGCCGCCCACCGGCGCCGGGTCTGCTCCGCCATTGCCTTCATGCCGCAGGGGCTGGGCCGCAACCTCTATCCGGAACTGTCAGTGCGCGAGAACCTGGAGTTTTTCTCGCGCCTCTTCGGCCAGGGGCAGGAAGAGCGCGAGATCCGCATTGCCGCGCTGCTCACCGCCACCGGGCTGGCGCCTTTTGCGGACCGGCTGATGGGCCGGCTGTCGGGCGGCATGAAACAGAAGCTGGGCCTGTGCTGCGCCCTGATCCATGACCCCGAACTGCTGGTGCTGGATGAGCCGACCACCGGGGTCGATCCGCTGTCGCGCCGCCAGTTCTGGGCGCTGGTCAGCGCCATCCGCAACCAAAGCCCCGGCCTCTCGGTACTGGTCTCGACCGCCTACATGGAGGAGGCGCAGAGTTTCGACTGGATTGTCGCCATGGACGCCGGGCGGGTGCTGTTCCAAGGCCCCCCGGAAGACTTGAGAGGCACCGCGCCCGATCTTGAAACCGCCTACCGGCAGCTGCGCGCGCAGGGCGAACCGCTGGACATCCAGGTCGCGGCGCCCGATCACCGGATCAGCACCGAACCGGTCATCACCGCCCGCGGGCTGACCCGGCGCTTCGGCGATTTCGTTGCGGTCGACAGCGTCGATTTCACCATCGGCCGGGGCGAGATCTTCGGCTTTCTGGGCTCCAACGGCTGCGGCAAGTCGACCACCATGAAGATGCTGACCGGCCTTTTGCCGATCAGCTCCGGCGCGGCGCAGCTGTTCGGCAAGCCGGTCGATGCCCGCAACCGCGCGCTGCGCCGCGAGATCGGCTATATGAGTCAGGCGTTTTCTCTTTATGGCGAGTTGAGCGTGCAGCAGAACCTGCAGCTTCACGCCCGCATTTTCGGGATCAAAGACCGCGAGGCCCGGGTCGCGGAACTGACCCGGCGCTTTGGCCTTGCGGCGCACAGCACCACCCTGGCCGCCGCCCTGCCCCTTGGCATCAAGCAGCGGCTGTCGCTGGCGGTTGCGGTGATCCACCGCCCGCGGGTGCTGATCCTGGACGAGCCGACCTCCGGCGTCGATCCGGAGGCGCGCGACATGTTCTGGGCGCTGCTGGTCGAGCTGTCGCGCACCGAGGGGGTGACGATATTCGTCTCCACCCATTTCATGGGCGAGGCCGAACGCTGCGACCGGGTGTCCTTCATGCACGCGGGCAAGGTTCTGGCCGAGGGCACCCCCGAAGAGCTGATGGCCGCCGAAGCGGCTGACAGCCTGGAGGAGGCGTTCATCTCCATCCTCAAGGCCGCGGACCCCCCTGCCCCGGTCGCCGCGCCGGAGACCGGCGTGCAGGCCGCCCGCGCCAGCACGGGCGGCGGCCTCGGGCGCGCCCTGGCCTATGCCCGGCGCGAAACGGTGGAGGTGCTGCGCGACCATGTGCGCCTGGCCTTTGCCTTCCTCGGCTCGGTGATCCTGATGCTGGTGTTCTGCTTCGGCATCTCGCTGGACATCGACGAGCTGGACTACGCCGCGCTCGACCTGTCGCAAAGCCCCGAAAGTCGCGCCTATCTGGCGGAAATCTCCGGCTCCCGCTACTTCCGCCCCACCCCGCCCCTGGCCAGCGCCGCCGAGGGCCGCAGCCGGCTGGTCTCGGGCGAGGTGTCGCTGGTGGTTGAGCTGCCGCCCGATTTCGGGCGCAAGCTGCGCGCAAATGAACCGGCAGAGGTGCTGGCCATTGTCGATGGCGCCATCCCGTTCAAGGGCGAAACGGTCGAGGGCTATGCCGCCGGGCTGCATCAGACATTTTTAAGCGCCCAGGCTGCCGCCAGCGGCACCCGCCAGCCCGAAATCGCCCGGATAGAGCCGCGGTTCCGCTATAACCAAAGCTTCGAAAGCATCGCCGCCATGGCGCCTGCGATGCCCGCAATCCTGCTGATCATGCTGCCCGCGGTGCTGATGGCGGTCAGCGTCGCGCGGGAAAAGGAACTGGGCTCGGTCACCAATTTTTACGTGACGCCAACCACCCGGCTGGAATTCCTGATCGGCAAGCAGATCCCCTATATCGTGATCGCCTATCTGAACTTCCTGCTGCTGACGGCGATGACCATCGCGGTCTTCGGGGTGCCGCTCAAGGGCGACCCGCTGCCCCTGGCCCTTGGCGCGCTGCTCTATGTCTGGGCCGCCACCTCCTACGGGCTGCTGATCGCCACCATGACCTCCAGCCAGGTGGCGGCAACCTTTGCAACCACTATCGCGTCGGTGGTGCCGACAATCCAGTTCTCCGGCCTGCTGCAGCCGGTCTCAACGCTGGAGGGCGGCGCCCAGACCATCGGCTCGCTGTGGCCGTCGTCCTATTTCCTGCACCTGAACGTGGGCGCCTTCACCAAGGGGCTGGGCTGGGAGGCGCTGCTGCCCGACATCCTGGCGCTGGCCTGCTTCGGCCCGGTGTTCACCCTGCTGGCCGCGCTGTCGCTGCGCGCGCAGGAGAAATAGATGCGGCGGCTGTCCCGCATATTCTGGCTTGGCCTCAAGGAGATGATGAGCCTGCGCCGCGACTGGGTGATGATGGCGCTGCTGGTCTGGTCCTTCACGCTGTCACCGGTGATGGAGGCAACAGGCGTGGCAACCTCAGTGAACAACGCCTCGATCGCCTTTGCCGACGAGGACAACTCGCCCCTGTCCCGCAAACTGGCGGAAGCGTTCTTTCCGCCGGAATTTCAGCCCGTGGTGCAGGTCGCCCCCGGCACCGGCGCCGCGCGGATGGACGCGGGCGATTTTCTGTTTGTGGTGGCGGTGCCGCCCGGCTTCGAAAAGGATCTGCGCGCCGCCCGCGGGCCGGAAATCCAGGTGCTGGTTGATGCCACCGCGATGGAGCAGGCAGGCATCGGCGTGCAGTACATCACCAGCATCCTCAGCAGTGAAATCCGCCGCTTTGCCATCGGTGCCGATCTGGCAGAGCCGCAGGCCCTGGGCATCATCATCCGCAGTGCCTTCAACCCCAACCGCGATACCGTGCGCTTTGCCGGCATCAACGCGCTGATCGGCCAGATCATGTGGCTGACCACGATCCTCACCGGCGCCGCGATGATCCGCGAGCGCGAGCACGGCACCATTGAGCATCTGCTGGCGATGCCGCTGTCGCCCTTTGACATTGCAGCGGCCAAGATCTGGGCCAACGCCACTGTGGTGCTCGCCGGGGCAGCGCTGTCGCTGGCCTTTGTGATGCAGGGGGTCCTGGGCATCCGCATAGCCGGGTCCACGCTGCTGTTTCTCTGCGGCACGGCGCTGTTTCTGTTCACAGCCACCGCGCTGGGGGTGTTCCTGGCGACGGTGGCGCGCTCGATGGCGCAGTTTGCGCTGCTGGTGATGCTGACCATTCTGCCGATGCTGATGCTGTCGGGCGGCGAAACCCCGGTGGAGAGCCAGCCCGCCTGGCTGCAGGCCATCACCACTTTCCTGCCCTCGCGCCACTACATGGCCGCCAGCCAGGCCATCGTCTTCAAGGGCGCAGGCTTTGAAACCGTCTGGCCGGAATTCCTGTGGATGGCGCTGCTGGGCGCCGCGCTGCTGGCCACCAGCCTGCTGCTGTTCCGCCGCTCGGTGGCGCACGACAGCTAGCGGATCACAACCACGGTGCAGGCGGCGTGGCGCACAACCCGCGCCGCCGTCGATCCCAGGAAATAGTCCTGCAGCCCGGGCCGGTGCGACGCGATGACGATGCAATCGGCGCCCTGCTGATCGGCATAATCGGTAATCGCGCGCCCGGCATGGCCGGTGACAACCACCGCCTTGACGTCTTTCACCCCGCCCAGATCGGCCTTGAGCGACGCCAGCATTTCGTCATGGGTATGTTCCAGCAGACCTTCCGGCAGCTGCTGAACCACATATCCGGGAATGGCTTCGGCCACGGTGAGCGCGGTGATCTTGCCGCCGCTGTCTGCCAGCAGCCGGGCGGCCTCCATTGCAGCGGCGGTGTTGGCGCCGTGATCCGGTGCGATGGGCACAAGCACATTCTTGTACATCATGTTCCTCCTCAGGTGGTTGCACAACGTTACGCCCGCGGCGTCCGGCCTGCATTGATTGAGGTTATCCGGCTCGGCGTAGTGCCTCCCGCCGCACAGCAATCGGTCCGGATCACGCCGGGAACAGGGTGTCCTGCACCAGCCCGGCCACCTGTCCGGCCTCGCCGCCGCAGGCGATCCGGGTCCAGCCGGCCGGGTCCGCGCTGCGCTTCAGCTGCGCGTGCAGCACATCCGCATCCGCATCCGAGGCATCGCCAGTGCGGGCGGCGATCCGCTGCTCCAGCACGGCAGGATCAGCATGCAGCCAGATGCCATCAAAGGGCACCCCCAGCCGCGCCGCCAGCGCCTGCGCCTGTTTCCGGTAACCCGCCTCCAGAAAAGTCGCATCAACGATAACGCTGTGGCCGGCGCGCAGGGCATGCTCTGCCAGATCCAGCAGCCGGGCGTAGACTTTTGCGGTGACGTCCGGGCCATAGCCTTCGGCCGGCAGCCGGTCCAGCGGGGCGGCGCCGAACAGCGCCTTGCGCTCCACATCGCTGCGCAGGTGCACCGCGCCGGGCGCGGGCCGCAGCAGCGGCGCGACGCGCGCGGCAACCGTGGTTTTGCCGGTGCCCGACAGCCCGCCAACCGCCACCAGCCTTGGCGGAGCGGCGGCAAGGCAGTCCGCCGCCAGATCCAGATAATTGCGGGCATCCCCGGCAGCCTCGTCGGAGCCGCTGCCGGCCATCCCCTGCACCGTGACCATCGCCCGGATCGCGGCCCGCAGCGCCATGAACAGCGGCAGCGCGGCCAGCCCGCCGAAATCCCTCCCCGCCTGCAAATAGCTGTTCAGCGCCGCATTCGCCTGCGCTGCCGCGCCCCGGTGCAGCAGATCCATCAGCAAAAAGCCAAAGTCATAGAACACGTCGCAGGTGCCCAGCCGCTCATCGAACTCCAGCGCGTCAAAGGGCACCGGCCTGCCGTTGATCATCACAAGGTTTCTCAGATGCAGATCCCCGTGGCACCTGCGCACATAGCCCGCGGCTGAGCGCTCCGTGAGACGCGGCGCGGCCTGCGCAAAGACCTGTTCGGCCCTGTCCAGAAATGCCTCCACCCTGCCGCGGCCCAGCACCGGCTCCATGCCGTCAAAGGCCTCCCGCAGCTCATCTATGATCTCCCGGATCAGCACGGCGCCGTCGGCACCCCGCCTCTCCGCATCCGCATGATAGGCGGCCACCGCACTGCCAAGCCGGGCGGCCAGATCAACGGTCAGCCCGCCGGCATCGGCGATACGGCTCAGCTCCGCCTCCCGCGGGAACCGGTGCATCCGCAGAACGTACTCGACCGGAGCCCCCGCGCCGTCCAGCGCCAGCCCCCCCGAGGCGTCGCGGGTCACCGCAACCACCCGGTCATAGATTTCGGGGGCTGCCGGGGCATTGAGGGCAAGCTCGCGCTCCAGCACGGCCTTGCGCGCTTCAAGCGATGAGAAATCCAGATAGCTGTAGCGCACCGCCCGCTTGATCTTGAACGCCAGGCCGCCGGTCAGGAACACATGGGCGGAGTGCGTCGTGACCACTTCAACGGGCCCGTCAGACCCATAGGCTGACGGGCTGCTCAGAAAGGCCACCGCTTCGGCCTGCTGGGTTTCTCCCGGATGCATTGGCTTACCCCCGTGGCAGATTAGCAGCGCCGCCTTCCTGCCGCCTTGAGCAAGGTCAAGCGGCGGCGGTACGGGCTTGGCAAAGACGGCACTGCCGGATCAATGGGCAAACAGAACCGGCAGGTCTGTCTGTTCGATCATCGTCCTGGTGGTGCCGCCGAACACCGCCTCGCGCAGGCGGGAATGGCCATAGGCGCCCATGACCACCAGATCCGCCCCGGCTTCCCGCGCCCGGTCCTGGATAGCGCGGCCGACATCATGCCCGCTGCTGAGAAATTGCGAGACGGTCACAGTGCAGCCGTGGTGGCTGAGCCATGCCGCGGCATCCGTGCCGGGGTCCTCGCCGTCCCGCTCGTCTGTCAGATCCGGGTCAAAGCACCCGATGACAACCTCCTGCGCGCGGCGCATCCAGGGCAGCGCCGCATGGGCCGCGCGGGAGGCGGCCAGGCTGCTGTTCCACGCCAGGAAGATGCGGCTGCAGCTTGCAAACGGCGCGCTGTTCAAGATCACCGGAACCGGCGACTGGAACAACAGGCCGTGCAGCGCCTCCCGGAAGACCCCGTCTTTTTCCCTGACCCCCCCGGCGAACCCGGCAATGTCGCAGGACATGGCGCGGCGCGCGCACAGCAGCCGGATTTCGGCACCCGCAGACACTGCATACTGAACGTCGCCGGAACAACCGCTTTGGGCCAGCAGCCCGTTAATTCCGGCGGCCCGGGTTTCTATCGCCGATTTCGACTCCGCGAACCGGTCAACCCAGTCCGCCGGCATCGCCGCCGAGCCAAAGGCGGTTGCGCCGGACATGAAGTAGGGCCGGGCAGGCAAAGTCTCCAGCAGCAGGCAGGCCAGATAGGCGTCCTGTGTCCGGGCGGCCTCGGCTGCGGCGGTGACCGCCGCATCGCTGGTGTCTCTGCTGAGCACGATAAGAGAGGTTTTGCGTTGCATGGCGGGCCTCCGGCAAATGGATCGCGGCAGGCGGGCATGCACACCGCGCCAGTCAGTAGATCAGGTCTGCACGCGGATGCCATGATCCCGATCAATCAGGCCCCCGATCATTCAGGCCCCGATCATTCACGCCTGTGCGACGGCCCCCCCCTGCTGGCGGCGGCTGGCGAAATAGCGCAGCGTCTTCAGGATCTCGGGCACCAGCAGGATGGGCAGCACCAGCAGGCCGATCAGCATCCACTGGTCGCTTTGCAGCGGCACCGTGTGCAGCAGCGCCTGCAGCGGCGGCCAGTATACCGCCGCCACCTGCGCCCCGATGGTCACCGTTAGGGCGGCCAACAGGAACGGGTTGGTGAAAAAGCCGATCCGCCAGCACGGCAGATGCAGCGAGCGGAAGGCAAATACGCTGGCTTTTTCAAAAATGACCATGGCGGTAAAGGCGGCGGTGCGGGCCAGATCCTCGTTGCCGTCCAGGAGGTGCAGGAAAAGCCACAGGCTGGCGAGCCCGGTATAAAGCCCCAGCGCCAGAATGGTCAGCAGGCCGGCTTTCCCCACAATCGGCGTGTCTTTCCTGCGCGGGGGATGCTCCATCTGATCCGGCTCGCCCTTCTCCAGCCCCAGCGCCACCGCCGTCACCCCGTCGGTGACCAGGTTCATCCACAGAATCTGGGTCGCCAGGAAGATCAGCGGCCCGCCGATCAGGATGTTGATCAGCAGCGCAATGACTTCGCCAGCATTCGAGGACAGCAGGTAGCGCACGAACTTGCGCACATTACCGAACTGCCGCCGCCCCTCGCCGATGGCCCGCACGATGGTGGCGAAATTGTCGTCCAGCAGCACCAGGTCAGAGGCATCCTTGGCCACATCGGTCCCCCGCACCCCCATTGAAACACCAATGTCGGCCTTCTTGAGCGCTGGCGCGTCATTCACACCGTCGCCGGTCATCGCCACAATCTGATGCTGTTCCTGCAGCGCCGACACGATCCGCATCTTGTGGGCAGGCCGGGTGCGGGCAAACAGCACCTCCCCCTGCAAAAGCTGGCTCAATCCGGCGTCTTCCAGCGCTTCCAGCTCATCGCCTGTGACCGTCCTGGCAGGCGGCAGGCCCAGCTGGCCGGCAATCGCCTGCGCGGTCAGCGGGCTGTCACCGGTGATCATGATCACCCGGATCCCGGCGGAGCGGGCCGCGTCGATCGCAGGCCGCACCTCGGGCCGCGGCGGGTCGATCAGCCCGGCCAGCCCCAGGAAGGTCAGATCCTCTTCGGCAATAACCTCCCCCCGGGCCGCGCCTGCGGCCAGGCCAATCACCCGCAGCCCCTCCCCCGCCATCGCCTCATAGGCGGCAGTGATGGCATCGGCCTCCCCGGCGCCCAGGCTGCGCGGGCCGTCCTGGGTCATCACATGGCTGCAAATCCGCAGAACCTGCTCCGGCGCGCCCTTGGTCAGGACCTTGGCCCCGCCACTGCGGCTGCGCACCAGCACGCTCATGCGCTTGCGTTCGCTGCTGAAGGGGATTTCCGCCAGCACGCTGTCCGGCGGCGGCAGATCCGCCCAGCCCTTGTAGCCCAGGGTGACCAGCGCGCCCTCGGTGGGGGCACCGGTCATCTCCCAGTGATCGCCTTCGCGGTGCAGGCTGGCGTGGGTGCAGGTCAGCCCGGCCTCCAGAATGGCGGCCAGCACAGCATCCTCCTTGGCACCGGTGACCGCGCCGTCATAGGCGATATGGCCGGCCGGGTCATAGCCGGTGCCCGTGACCTGATAGACACGGTCCAAGGTCCAGACCTGCGTCACCGTCATCTTGTTTTCCGTCAGCGTGCCGGTCTTGTCGGTGCAGATCACCGACGCCGCCCCCAGTGTCTCCACCGCCTGCAGACGGCGGGCCAGCGCCTGCTGGCGCACCATCGCCGCCGCCCCCAGCGCCAGGGTGATGGTGACCACCGCGGGCAGCCCCTCGGGCACCATTGCCACCGACAGCGACAGGCCGGTCATGAACATCTCGGCCACGTCGCGCCCCATATACAGCCCAAGCGCCAGAATGGCGCTGGCAATCGCCAGGGCGGCAAATCCCAGCTGCCGGGCCAGGCGGCCCAGCTGCACCTGCAGGTTGGTCTTCTTCAGGCCAACCGAACCCGTCAGCGAGGCGATCTTGCCGAATGAGGTCTGCGCGCCGGTGGCGGTCACCTCCGCCAGCGCCCGCCCGGCGGCCACCACGGTGCCGGCGTGAACCTCGGCGGCCTCCGCGCCGGGGGCCTTGTCGATGGGAACGGATTCGCCGGTCAGGGCGCTTTCATCCACCCGCAGCCCGGCGGCCTCCTGCACAATTGCATCGGCCGGGATCCGGGCGCCGGCCTCCAGAATGACAAGATCGCCGGGCACCAGCTCGCGCGCCGCAATCAGCCGCTCGCGCCCGTCACGCAGCACCAAGGCCTGCGGCGACAGCATGCTGCGCAGACTCTCCAGCGCAGTTTCCGCCCGCCATTCCTGCACGAACCCCAGCACCCCGTTCAGCGCAATCACCAGCCCGATCGCCAGCGTGTCGGCATATTCGCCCAGGGTAAAAGCGATGATCCCGGCCACGATCAGGATCACCACCAGGAAATTGCTGAACTGGCGCAGGAACACCCGCAGCGGCCCGGCCCGCTTGGCCCTCGGCAGCTCGTTCCAGCCGTATGTGCGGCGGGCGGCCTCTGCCTCCTGCTGTGTCAGCCCGGTCAGTGCCAGGCTGCTGCCTTGCTGTTTGGTGTCTGCCATGCGTTCCGCCCTCTGGCCCCCGTCAACGGCAGCCGATTTCAGGCACCCCTGTCAACTGTCCGCGTCAACCGCCGGTTTCACGCTACAGAACCTGCCGCGCCTTTGGCCATGCGGCGTTTGATGCCCGCCCCGCGGGCAGCCCGTCAAACCGCGCTCAGCAGCCGCGGCAGACGCTGGTCGAACCCGCGCTTCACCGTCGCCGCCAGGGTTTCGGGGAAGCCCTCCGGCATCTCCGCCAGCGCCGCGGCAAAGGCCGCCTCCCCCTGCGCGGCAATCTGGCGGAATATCTCCCCGATCTGCGCGCGCGAAAAGCCCGCCGCCAGCCCGGTCTCCGCAAAATGCCGCCCGGCGATGTCCGAGACCCGGTAATGCCGGTTCTTGCCCGCGCGCATCGCCAGCTTCATGTCCTTGGCCTGCAGCTGCCCGGCCTCCAGTGACGGCTGCACCGTCAGCACATCGTAAAGCGGCGTCAGGGTAAACCGCCCGCCCGGCATCAGCGCAATGCTGAAGTTCTTGGCATGGCCGTCCGTCGCGCCGATCAGCCAGAACAGGACTGCCGCCTTGAAGAAATTTGCCCGGTCGCGCAGCGGCTCGTCGCTGCCTTGCAGCAGGGCGCAGATATCGGCGATGCCGGGGCCGCCCTCGTTCTGGTACTTGCGCGCCGGCGGCACCGACAGCGCCTGGCAGCAGTCCTCCTGCGGCAGCCGCAGCAGCCGCCCGTCGCGCGTCCGCAGCCGGTCGAAGCGTTCGATCACCAGCGCCTTGGTGCCCGCAAACTCCGCAATCTCTGTCCGCGCAACCGGCAGGCCGAACCCCGCCATCAGCCGCAGGCAGAAATGCTCGTTCTCGATGCTGTCTGTCAGGTCCATGCCATTGGGCAAAGTGCCGATCGCCGACTTCAGAATATGCGTGGTCGGCGTTGTGCCGGCCGGTTCGATCCATTGGCCGTCCTGATACAGCAGCGCGGTCTTCTCCTGCGCGCCCGCGACCGAAATCCGGAAATCCCGCTCCCGCCGGATGCCCAGCGGCGTCCGCCCCAGATCGCTCAGCAGCGCGGCAATCTCCCCGTCGGTCAGCGGCTCGCCCGTCAGGGTGCCGCTGTCCTGCGGCAGCTCGCCTTCGGGCAAAAACTGCAGCGCCCCCACGCAGTCGCGCCCGATCCGCGCCAGCAGGCTGTAGGCGTCCAGCCCGTCCGCGCCGACCCGTTCGGCCACCCGGCGGCGGATGCCGTCATCGTCGGGCAGCAGGTTGTCGAACACCGCAATCACCGGCGGTCCCGCATAGCGGTCCGGACGCAGCGGCAAGGACCGCGACACCGGCAGCGCGTTCTCCCACGCCAGCCACTCCGGCGCATAGACAAAGCCAAACGCCCCGTCCGGCGCGCGGTAAAACTGCCCCGTCCGGCGGCCGTTCATGTAAACATCCAGCGGCGTATAGGTGCGCTTGCGCCCCATCAGAAGATATCCTCCAGATCGCCGGGCCGCATCTTGCTGCGCGGCGCGACGCGCAGTTCCAGGTCAAGCGCCGCCAGCAGGTCAAACACCGTCTCCAGCTTGGCACCGCTGCTGCTGGTCTCGATGTTGGACACCGTGCGCTGCCAGACGCCCGCGCGCGCCGCCAGCTCGCCCTGGGTCAGCCCCTGCGCCTTGCGCGCATTGCGCAGAACGGTGCCGATATCCTTGGGAGTGCGGGCAATCTGATCCATGAGGAGGCTCCTTTCCCGGAGAATATGATCAATGGATCATATTCCGTCAATATGCGCTGGGGATCATAAACCATAAATATACTGCTAAGATCATAAATCGCACTTATTATCTATAGATCATAACGGGCGGCAGCACGCGCCGCCAGCATCCGCCCCGCAGCGCGCGCCTGAACCAGCAGCGGAACCAAACAGCTGGCTGCTGCGTTGACCTGCCATGATAAAAACGCTGCTGCGGTTCCTGGTTCCCCTGCTTCTGATCGCTGCGCCGCTGGCGGCGCAGGAAAAAAGCGGCTGCGACAGCAGCCGCTGGTATTGCGTCTCCGGCCTGAACACGGGCCTGCCGCAGCCCTCCACGCTGATCAACCGCGAAACCCCCCGCGCCACCATCGAAAGCCTGATTGCCGCCGCCCGCGAAGACGCCTGGACCGAGGCCGCGCATCTGCTCGATCTGTCCGGCATTCCCGAAGTGCAGCAGCTCGCCGCAGGCACCGGGCTGGCGCGGCAGCTGGAAACCGTGGTCAGCCGCAAGACGGTGATCGACTGGGATATCATCCTCGACCGGCCCGACGCGCTGGACGCGCGCGCCTCCTCCGACCGGGCCATGGCCGGGGAGCCGCGCAAGTCGCTGCTGCTGTGGACGCTGGAGCTGGACAACCGCCCCGTGGCAATCCGGCTGAACCGGATCAAGCCGGAAGACGGCGCCGCTGTCTGGGTGTTCTCCCGCCAGACTGTCGGCAACATCCCGGCCCTGTTCGCCCGCTTCGGGCCGGGCCGGTTTGAAAAGATGCTGCCGGACGCGCTCAAGGAAAATGCCGCCTTCGGCTTTAAATGGTGGGAGGTTCTTGGCCTGCCGCTGCTGCTTGCGCTTTCGGCTGGCGCCGGCTGGCTGGTGTGGAAGGGCATGGGCTGGGCCGCCCGCAAGGCCTCGCATCAGGTTGTCACCGACACCCTGCTGTCGATCCGCGGCCCTGCCAGTATCGGCAGCGCGACGCTGGTGGCGCTGGCGATCGGCTCCTATGCCTTTGTGTTTTCCGGCCAGATCAGCACCGTTCTGCCGCCGCTGGCCTGGCTCGGGCTGGCCGGCTCAGGCCTGTGGCTCGCCATCAACAGTGTCGAGGCGGTTCTGGACCGGCTCACCTCCTTTGATGAAACCGACCTGACCCAGCGCCAGGAGGATCACAAGCGCACGATGGCCACCCGGCTCGCCGCCGCCCGCCGCGCCTTTGTGGTGGCTGCGGTGCTGATCGGCGGCGGTATTTTCCTGAGCCAAAGCAACATCTTCCAGAACCTCGGCTTTACCATTCTGGGCACCGCCGGTGCCCTGACCCTGATCCTGGGCTTCGCCGCCCGCCGGGTGCTGGGCAATATCATCGCCTCGCTGCAGATCGCGCTCAATCAATCCGCCAAGATCGGCGACCGGATCGTCTATAACGACTACCTCTGCCACGTGGAGCGGATCAATTTCACCTACGTGCAGCTGCGCGACTGGGACGGCACCCGCCTCATCGTTCCGGTGGAGGAGTTCATCTCCACCCCGTTTGAAAACTGGACGATGAAAGAGCCCAAGATGCTGCGCATCATCAAGCTGAAATGCGCCCATAATGCCGATGTGGACGCGCTGCGCGAGGCGTTCGACGACATCGTCGGCAAGCTGGACAAGGAAGAGCTGGGCGATCCCGATGACGCCAAGGTGCGGGTGGCCGGGCAGGATGTGTTCGGCAAGGACGTCTGGTTCGCCCTGCCCTGCGCCGACCCGAATACGTCCTGGGATGTCGCCTGCAAGGCCCGCGAGATGATCATTGCGGCCGGCAACCGGATTGCCGAAGAGCGCAATATCGACATCTTCCCCGAGGTCCGCCCGGCAGAGGCCGCCTAAGCCGCCCCCTGCCCCGCCTCCCCTGCCTGAGCTGCCGGAAGCGCCAGCCCGGCCCGTTCCCGCGCCGCCGCCAGGTCGCTGCGCAGCAGTTCGCGAAGCTGGACTTGGGCGGCAGGGTCCGGCGTGCGCAGGATATGCGCCGGATGCAGCGTCAGCAGCACCGGCACCCCCTGGCGGCCGGTCTCCACCGTGCCACGCCGCGTCATCAGCTTGCCGCCGTTCCCGGTCAGGGCCAGCGCCGCGGTGGCGCCTATCGCCACGATCAGCCGCGGCTTCACCAGCTTAACTTCGGCATCGAGCCACCACCGGCACCGCTGCACCTCGCCCGCGTCCGGGCGCTGATGCAGGCGGCGGCGGCTCTGGGGGCGGAACTTGAAATGCTTCACCGCATTGGTCAGATACACCGCCTCCCGCGCCACCCCGGCTTCGGCGGCAACCGCGTCCAGCAGCTGCCCGGCGGGGCCGACAAAGGGCCGCCCGGTCAGATCCTCGCGGTCGCCCGGCTGCTCCCCCACCAGCATCAGCGCCGCATCCTGCGGGCCCTCGCCCGGCACCGCCTGGGTCGCTGCGCCATGCAGCGGGCAGCGGGTGCAGCCCGCCAGCGCCGCCGCCAGACCGTCCTGCGGCCCGGCCCAATGCTCCGCCGCCGCCTGCTCTGCCGCTGCCTGCACCCGTGCGGTGCGGGCGGGCGGCAAAGTCGGCGCCGCCTCCGCCATTGCCCGCGCACGGGCCGGCGCGGTGGCGATCAGCTCCGGTATCGCCGCCGTCTCAGGCATGTTGCGCCAGTACTTCTTGGGCATCTCCGACTGCATCGCCTTCACCTTCAGCCGCGCCGGGTTGAAGATGTTGCGGAAATACGTCAGCCACAGCCCCTCGCTCGCATCCTCCGGCAGGCCGGGCTTGGGCGCGCCCGGCTCAAACCGCAGCACGCCGCCCTCGAACACCGCGCAGACATCCGGCGTCAGGATGCGCCAGTCCATGTCCCCGAACCGGCGGGCAAAGAACGGCGCCGTCGGCTCAACCGTGCGGTGCTCCGGCTCGAACCAGGCGGCAAAGCTGCGCCGCGCCGCCTCCGGGCTGCCGGTCTCGCGGAACCGGACAAAGGCCTTCATCTTGTGCTGGCAGCGGTGCACTGCCTTTTCCATCCGCCGCAGATGCGCCAGCTGCGCATCGCCCCGGTCGCTCATCAGCTGGGGCGAGTCCCTCAGCCGACACAGAAACGCATAAAGCCGGTCAAACCGCGCCGGATCCGAATGCCAGGCGACACTCTCCGCCAGGCTCACGAAACTCCGCGGCACCGCCACCGGGCGCGCCGGCGCGGGCGGCGCTGCAGCCGTGTCAAACAGCCCCGCCTCCGCTTGCGCGCCGCAATGCCAGCGCAAATCCTCCGGCGGCACCCCGGCACTCAGGTAACCGCGCGCGGCGTCCCGCCAGGCAGCCGCGGTGCCGATGGAGGGCAGGCGCACCACCTGCATCAGAACAGGCTCAGCTGCTGGGGCGGCGGCGCAAAGCGCGCCCGCAGATCCGCCGTGTCCGCCAGCGCCCCCGGCGTCCAGCCAACCGCGGTGATAAAGGGCCGCGCCTTCTTCAGCAGCGCCCCCATCCGCTGCAGGTCTTCATAGCGCAGGGCGCGGTGCCGCCGGGTGCTGAGGATCCGGTTCACGGTCCGCACCCCGAACCCCGGCACCCGCAGCAGCTCCTCGCGGCTGGCCCGGTTCACATCCAGCGGAAACAGCCCCCGGTGCGCCAGCGCCCAGGCCAGCTTGGGGTCGATCTCCAAATCCAGATTGCCGTCCGGCGCCGCACTGGTGATCTCCTCCACCCCGAACCCGTAAAACCGCAGCAACCAATCCGCCTGATACAGCCGGTGCTCCCGCACCAGGGGCGGGCTGACCAGCGGCAGCCGGGCCGAGGCATCGGGGATCGGCGAAAACGCCGAGTAATAGACCCTGCGCAGCCCGTAACTGCCATAAAGCCGGGTGGACTGCCCCAGGATCACCGCATCGCTGGAGCCATCGGCCCCCACAATCACCTGCGTTGACTGCCCGGCAGGCGCAAACCGCGGCGGCCGCTTGCCGGTGTGGCTGCGGTCCTTGGCGGCCTCGCCGCGCAGCCTAACATCGGCCATCGCCTTGCGGATCTGCTCCGGCTTCTTCTCCGGCGCGTGCTGGCGCACCGAGGCATCGGTCGGCAGCTCAACATTGATCGACAGCCGGTCTGCCAGCCGCCCGGCCTCGGCAATCAGCTCCGGCGCCGCGTCGGGGATCGTCTTCAGATGGATATAGCCGCGGAAATTCTCCTCCTCCCGCAGCTTGCGGGCGATCTGCACCATGTCCGACATCGTCGCATCGGGCGAGCGGATGATGCCCGAGGACAGAAACAGCCCCTCGATATAGTTGCGCCGGTAGAACTCCACCGTCAGCTTCACCACCTCATCCGGCGTGAACCGCGCCCGCGGCACGTTCGACGACACCCGGTTTATGCAATAGGCGCAGTCGTAGATGCAGAAATTGGTCATCAGGATCTTCAGCAGGCTGATGCAGCGCCCGTCCGGCGCATAGGCATGGCAGATCCCTGCGCCCGTGTTCGACCCCAGACCCTTGCCATCGCGCGAGTCGCGCTTGCTGGACCCGGAGGAGGCGCAGGAGGCGTCGTATTTTGCCGCATCGCTCAGAATCGCGAGCTTGTCTTGAACACTCATCTTGGACATATGTTCTTATAATGTTCTCATTCCCGGATTGACAAGGCCACGCCCCCGCAATGAACGGAATTCCGCCGGGAACCCAAGCGGGGGGTATTTGCGTTTCCTAAGTATGGGCCTCGCCATTCTGGGAATATGCACGCTGCTGGTCGTCATTACCGACTTCCTGCTGACGACTGTTGCAATCACCGACCGCAAGCTGCCGTCCAGATGGATTTCGCGGGGCAGCTGGCAGGCGCTGCGCAGACTTCTCCCGCACACGGCGGGCGGACGCACCGTTATCGGCCCGCTTGTCATGTCGTCCATCGGCGCTTTCTGGATTGTCAGCACCGCCCTGTCCTGGCTGCTGATCTTCCAGGCGTCCCAGTACGCGGTGGTGTACTCAGACACCGGACAGCCAGCCGGTTGGCTTATGGACCTCGGATACGTCGGCGAGGCACTGTCCACCCTTGGCGGCGGCAACAGCCAGCCCGGATCCGCGGGCTGGGAACTGACGACTGTCCTCGTCGGGGTCAACGGCATGATCGTGCTCACCCTCTCGGTAAGCTTTGTCCTGAACACCACCCAGACCGTTGCCGCCGGGCGCGCGTTCCTGGCCCATTCGGCGGCCAGCCGGGACTTGGCGGGCGAACCCGCCAGCGACCTCAAGCCGCTCGCGGATCTTGTCGCCTCGCTGAACAGCGTTCCGCACGCCCTGTATTACTCCTCCCCGGACCCCGCCCTGCGTCTGCCGGAAGGCCTGGAGCAGTTCGCCGTCAACTGGCTCGAGCACAGAGGAGACCTGCGCGGCCTGCGCACCATCCTGAACGGACTGCCGAATTTTGAGGTGCCTGACGAAGCGGACGACCGGGAATTCCTGACCCGCCTCCGGGACTGGTCAGCGGGGTTCACCTTCTGACCGCTTTTTTCTGACCGCCCTCGCGGCGTGTGGGGGACAACGCCCAGGCCCCCTGCCCCGCGGGAACTTTTGCCCGGCGGTCTGCATTACCCTCCTATGATTGCAGCCAGTTTTGCCTTTGCCGCCCTGTTTGCCGCCATTCACCTGTCCATCGGGTGGATGACCTTTCTCGACCGGACCCCCCGAAGCAGGTGGCTGTCGGCCGCAGGCGGGGTGGCCGTCGCCTACGTGTTCCTCCACATCCTGCCGGAGCTCGCCGCCCACCAAAGCATCTTCTCCGAAGAGCTGGAGCTGTCCCCCGCCAAGGCCGAGGAGGCCGTCTACCTCTCGGCGCTTGGCGGTCTGGTCCTGTTCTACGGTCTGGAAAAACTGGTCAAAAGCGCCCGCCGCAAAGACACTGCCGGCGGCCGGGGGACAGCACCCGGCAGCGGTGATTTCTGGCTCCACACCGGCTCCTTCGCGCTCTACAACCTGATCACCGGCTATCTGCTCACCAACCGTGAAACCGCGGGTGCCTGGTCCCTTCTGGCCTACGGGGTGGCCATGTCCCTGCATTTCGTCACCACCGACTTCGGCCTGCGCCAGGACCACAGCCACAAATACGACCGCACCGCCAGATGGATCATCGCCGGCGCGGTGCTGGGCGGCTGGGCGCTCGGGGTGAGCGTGCATCTGCCGGAGCTCTGGCTCGGCTTCCTGTTTGCCTTCCTGTCCGGCGGCATCATCCTCAACGTCCTCAAGGAGGAGCTGCCGGAGGAGCGCGACAGCCGCTTCTGGCCGTTCGCCGGCGCCGCACTGGTCTGCGCCGCCGCCCTTCTGGCCGCATAGCAGGGGACGGCCGCGGGGAACCATTCCCGCCGCCCCGCGTTGAGTCCGTGCCGCCCGCGCAGCTGCCAAAACGTCCCGCGGCAGCCCGGCGGCCGGCCATTGACAAGGAGGATCCCATGACCAAGCAGCAGCCGAAACACGATGTCATCGAAGGTCTGAAAGGGTCGGAACAGCACCACCCGCTGAAGAACCAGCCCGGCGAAAAAGGCGACCCGGACCACACCGATCCGAAGTCCGGAAAGTCCGAAGCCAAGGACAAGGACAAAGACGAAGACTGACCCCGCCGCCCCGCGCGGCCTGAACTTCTGACCCTGGGCGCCGCCGCGAACCCGCTTCGCGGCCCGGCGCCCGGCCCCTTCCGCCCCTCCTCGATCCTGCCAACTATAGAAAACGCTTGCACGAATCCCGCTCTTTGGCCAATAGTCACGGAAAAGAGGCGGTAAACGCCAATTTCCGTGAACACGCCAGGCGGCAAAGACACGGGTAAAAGGCAGAGCGGCGCAGATGGCAGGCACAAGGGCAGATGGATCATACATACACACCTGAGGATCTCAATGCGGTGATCCGCCAGCATTCCGAATGGATTGCCGCCCAGCTGCATGCGCAGCGTGAGAGCCTGTTCCCCCCGAATGCCTCCAAGACGATGCGCAAATTCACCTCCGGCGAGGCCGCGGCCCTGCTCGGGGTCAATGATTCCTACCTGCGCAAGCTGCATCTGGACGGCAAGGGCCCCTCGCCCGAACTGACCGCCGGCAATCGCCGCCAGTACTCTGCCGAGGACATCCAGGAACTGCGCGAACTCTTGGAAAAAACCGCCCGCAAGCCCGGCGACTACCTGCCCGGTCGGCGGGTCAGTCCGGAGGGCGGCGAGGGCTATGCCGATCACATGCAGATCATCGGCGTGATGAACTTCAAGGGCGGCTCCGGCAAAACCACCACCTCCGCCCACCTGGCGCAGCGGCTGGCGCTTAAAGGCTACCGGGTGCTGGCCATCGACCTCGACCCGCAGGCCTCCCTCACTGCCCTGCACGGCGTCCAGCCGGAGTTCGACCTCAAGGACGGCGGCACGCTCTACGACGCCATCCGCTATGAGGACCCGGCCCCGATCGCCTCGGTGATCCGCAAAACCTATATCCCGAATCTCGACCTCATCCCCGGCAACCTCGAACTGATGGAGTTCGAGCATGACACCCCCCGCGCCCTGGCGCAGGGCAGCGCCGGATTGTTCTTTTTCCGCGTCAAAGAGGCTCTGTCACAGGTCGATTCCGACTATGACGTGGTGGTGATCGACTGCCCGCCGCAGCTCGGCTTCCTCACCATGTCCGCACTCTCCGCCGCCACCGGCGTGCTGGTCACCATCCACCCGGAAATGCTCGACGTGATGTCGATGTCGCAATTCCTGCGCATGACCGCCGATCTGATGGACGTGATCGCGCAAAGCGGCGCCGACATGAGCCACGACTGGATGCGCTACCTGCTGACGCGCTACGAGCCGTCGGACGCGCCGCAGAACCGCATCGTCGCCTTCCTGCGCACCATGTACGGCGACAAGGTGCTGAACGCGCCAATGCTGAAATCCACCGCGATTTCCGACGCAGGGCTGACAAAACAGACCCTGTACGAGGTCGAACGCAGCGCCTTCACCCGCTCCACCTATGACCGCGCGGTCGAAAGCCTGAACGCGGTCAACGATGAAATCAGCCAGCTCATTCAGGAAACCTGGGGGCGCTCATGACCAGCAGCAAGAAATCCCGCCTCTCGATGCTCGACAGCCTGGCTGCGGCCGGTGCTCCGTCGGCCGCCCCTGCCCCGGCCGCCTCGATGATGTCCAGCAACCGCGCCCTGCGCTCGGCCCGCGACGCGGTGGATTCGCACCGGGTCTGGGATCTCGAGCCGCATCAGATCGAGGACACCCGCGTCCACGACCGGCTTGACCCCAGCGATATCCACGACCTGCGCGACGCGATTGAGGCAAACGGCCAGACCGTGCCGATCCTGGTGCGCCGTCACCCGTCGGAGGCCGACCGCTATCTGCTGGTCTACGGCCGCCGCCGGCTGGAGGCGATCCGCGCCTCCGACAAGGTTACCAAGGTCCGCGCCCTGGTCGCCAGCCTGGACGATGACGCCGCCGTGCGCGCCCAGATTTCGGAGAATATGGCGCGCCGTGACCTCTCTTTCATCGAAAAGGCGCTGTTCGCGCAGGAGCTGGTGGAAAACGGCTTCGGCAACCAGTCGCAGGTTGCCGAGGTGCTGACCGTCACCAAATCCTCTGTCTCCATGGCCATCGCCATTGCCGAGGCGATCGGCCCCGACCTGATCCGCGCCATCGGCCCGGCCCAGGGCATCGGCCGCCCCCGCTGGGACGCGCTGGCCAAGGCGATCGCAGACACCGGCGCAGACCGTGACGCGCTCATCCGCATTGCCGAAAAGGAATACACCAGTTTTGCCGTCGACGCGGTGACCGAAGGCTCGGAGGCTGCAACCGCCGACCCCTCGGTGCTGGCGTTTGAGGCGGTGTTCAGGGCCGCGGTCCCCGCCGCTGCCCCGCAAGACGCCAAGCCCGCGAAAAAAGCCCGGACGCTGACGCAGCCGCTCACCGTCGATGGCCGCCGCAGCGCCACCCTGCGCCGCACCGCCAAGGGCGTCAGCCTGGAACTCCCCGGCGGCAGCTTTGCCGACTGGCTGGAGGCCGAGGCCCAGAATGTGATTGAAGAGCTTCACGCGCGCTGGCAGTCGCGCGGCGAAGAGTAATATAAAACAATAACTTAGGAGGCACAGAGCAGGCAAAAAAGAAGGCCCCGCAAAGACGACGCTCCACGAGACCAACTTGTTTCTAGCACCTTCAAGTTAGTGGCCGGAGCCGACAACCGCAAGTCCAATGTGATTCGCGGGCCGCTGTTTTTTTGTCTTTCGTGATGATGACATGGGATATATGCCCCTCACGCCTTTCGGGCGAACGGTGGATGCTGTCCTGCTGAAACACCAGCAGACCGCCGCTGACGGATCTTCTATACTCAGCACCGTCAGCAAATGGGACGCGCTGCGCGAGCTGGCTGCCAGCCGCAAGACCTATGGTCTCAACGACCGCGACCTCTCGGTGCTGCAGGCGCTGCTCAGCTTCCTGCCCGGCAAGGACATTGAACCGCAGCCCGGCGTCACCGTGGTGCACCCCTCCAACCGTGCAATCTGCGAGCGGCTCAACGGGATGCCCAATTCCACCATGCGCCGCCACATGGCCAAGCTGGTCTCAGCGGGCCTCCTGGTCCGCCGCGACAGCCCCAACGGCAAACGCTATGTGCGCCGCTATCAGGGGGACCGTGTCGCCTACGGCTTCGACCTCTCCCCCCTCGCAGTCCGCTTTGCCGAGTTCTCGGACGCAGCAGCGGCTCAGCGCGCTGAGGAGGCCCGTATCAAGCAGCTGCGCGAAACCGTCAGCCTGATGCGCCGCGACCTGTTGAACCTCGCCCTCTGCGGCGCTGCGGACTATCCTGAGGCCGCTGTCTGGAACCAGTTCCACGACCTCGCCCATCTGACCGCCCGCGACCTCCGCCGCAAGCTTGGCGCGGAAGATCTGGAAGCCCTCCAGGCCCGCCTCGCCGCCGCTCTGGCTGAGACGAAGCGCCTGTTAGAACCTGTCTTTGCAGAAGAACCGGGCACCAGTGACGCCCGAAATGAGCACCACTATCAGAATTCAAAGAAAGACTCATTTGAATCTGAACAGACCGTTACGGCAGCGCACGCAGGGGCTACGGAATCGAAGGACGAAACCGGGTATGCTGAGAAACGTTCAGCAGACAGGTCCGTGCACCGTGAAACCCCGCCCCAGCCGCCAAAGGCCCCTGCCCCCAGCGGACCAAGCCTCCCGCTCCGCCTGATCCTAGCCGCCTGCGGTGAGATCCAAGGCTATGCCGGTGGCACCATCCGCCACTGGGGAGACCTCCTGCGCGCCGCCGATACCGTGCGCCCGATGATGGGAATCTCCACGGCTGTCTGGGAAGAAACCAAATCCGCCATGGGCGCTGCAGAAGCCGCAACCGTGGTCGCCGCCATGCTGGAACGGTTTTCGGATATCCGCTCCCCCAGCGGCTATCTCCGGCACCTCAGCGCCAAGGCGGTATCGGGACGCTTCACCAGCGCGCCCATGGTCATGGCCCTCACCCGCCGCGGGGCGGCAGCATAGTTCACAGCTGTGAACTCCCCGCAGCAGTCCCGGCTGCTATGATCCGGATCAACCCGCCGCCGCCTGCGGCATGGCACACTGCGGACGCAATGGCGCGGGGAGAGCTGTGGCATGGAATACAGGGACTACTACAAAATTCTCGGCGTCGCACCGGATGCCGAACCCGGCGAGGTCAAGCGCGCCTTCCGCAAACTGGCGCGCAAGTACCACCCGGACATCAATGAAGGTGCCGAAGCAGAGGCGAAGTTCAAGGACGTGAACGAAGCCTACGAAGTGCTCAAAGACCCCGAGCGCCGCGCCGCCTATGACCAGCTGGGCACACCCGGGTCCGGATCCCAGGACAGCTTCCGCCCGCCGCCGGGATGGGAGGGCGGGTTTGAGTTCACCGGCGGCGGCCCGGAGCGGGCGGAAGCCTTCAGCGACTTCTTCGAGTCCCTGTTCCGGCGCCGGGGGCAGCCATTTGACCGGCCCGGTGCAGACCAGCACGCCCGCCTGCAGCTGGACATCGAGGACGCCTACCGCGGGGCAACCCGGGTTCTGGCGCTTCGGGTGCCGCAGGCGGCGCCGGATGGCTCGGTGCAGCTGCAGGATCGCAGCATCACGGTGCATGTCCCGAAAGGCATCCTCGAGGGCCAGCACATCCGGCTGCCGGGTCAGGGCCTGGCGCCGCTGGGCGGAGGGGCGCCGGGGGATCTGTTTCTGGAGGTCAGCTTTGCCCCGCATCCGGTGTACCGGGCGGATGGCAGGGATCTGTATCTGGACCTGCCCGTGGCCCCCTGGGAGGCTGCGTTGGGCGGTAAGGTTATGATGCCCACGCCCGATGGCAAGGTCGCGCTGACCGTGCCTGCAAATGCCCGCAGCGGCCAGAAGCTGCGGCTGAAGGGCAAGGGGCTGCCGGGCACGCCGCCCGGGAACATCTATGCCACGCTGAGGATCGTGAACCCCAAGGTGACAACGGAGGAAGCGCGCAGGGTCTTTGAGCAGATGGCCCGGGAGGTGCCGTTCAACCCGCGTGCCGGTATCGGAGGATAGACGCATGAAACCCGCAACCGCAAAAACTGCAGTTGTTGTCAGCCTGTCGCTGGATGAGCTGTGCCGGTTTTGCCAGGCCGACAGAAATTGGGTCATCGAACTGGTCGAACACGGGGTGCTGGAGCCCGAAGGGGCCTCAGTCCAAAGCTGGCAGTTCCACAGTGTGAGCATTGCCCGCGCCAAGAAGGCGCGGCGGCTGAACCGGGATCTGGGCGTCAACGCCGCAGGGGTGGCGCTGGTGCTGGATCTGCTGGCGGAACGGGAAGAGATGCTGCGGCGGCTGGCCGTGCTTGATGACCGCTAGCGGATGTGCTGGAGCCTGGAAGCCTCGGCCGTGATGGCGGCTGCCGGGACCGCCGCGGCGGTGGTCTGCTGGCGGCAGGGCCAGCCCTTGGCGGTCTGGGGCGCGCTGGGGTACTTCACGGTGATGGAGGTGCTGCAGATTGCGGGGTACCTGAGCGTCGATGAGTGCAGTTCAGCTGCGAACAAGGGTTCCACGCTTCTGTCCTATCTGCATATCGCCTTCCAACCCATTGTAATCAATGCCTTTGTTCTGGAATTGGTGCCCAGTGCCGTCCGGCGGCGCTGCCGGGTCTGGGTGCTGGCCCTGAGCTGCGCTGCGGCGGGGGTTATGCTGCTGCAGCTTGTGCCGCTGCCCGCCTTGGGGAGCTGCGCGCCGGGGGCGCCGTTGTGCGCTGAGGTGCTGTGCACCGTGTCCGGAAGTTGGCATATCGCCTGGAATGTGCCCTATAACGGGCTGCTGGTGCCGGTGGACCGGGCGTTGGGGGTGCAATCCGGCTTTCCGGCTTACATGGCGGCGGTGTTCCTGATGCCGCTGGCCTATGGGGCGTGGCGGTTTGTGCTGGTGCATGTGCTTACCGGGCCGGTGCTGGCCTGGATGCTGACCAGCAACCCCAATGAGATGCCCGCCGTCTGGTGCCTGTTTTCCATCGTGATCCTGTGCATCGGGCTGAGCCCCTGGGTGCGCGGTGCCGTTTCAACCAGCAGTTGGTGGGGCGTGCGGGTTTGACGGCGGGTTGATCCTGATCACTGCGCCGGGAACTGGCTTGCGGTATTCTGAAATGCGGGGAGACGCAGAATGCGTGCAATGGTTTTCCATAAGGCAAAGGAGCCGCTGCGGCTGGAGGAGATTGCCGAGCCGGAACCCGGACCCGGGGAGGTTCTGATCCGGGTCGAAGCCTGCGGCGTGTGCCGCACCGATCTGCATATCTTTGACGGTGATTTATCCGGCCCCAAGGTGCCCCTGATCCTGGGGCATGAGATTGTCGGTCGTATCGCGGCCCTGGGCCCGCAGGCTGAGGGGCTGGAGATCGGCCAGCGGGTGGGAGTGCCCTGGCTGGGGGCCACCTGCTGCCACTGCCGCTATTGCCGGGAGGGGCAGGAGAACCTGTGCGATGCGCCGGAGTTCACCGGCTATACCCGCAACGGCGGTTTTGCCGAGGCCTGCGTGGCGGATGCGCGCTTTGTGTTTCCGCTGGGCGGCGGCGATCCGGTTGCGCTGGCGCCGCTGCTGTGCGCCGGGCTGATCGGCTATCGCAGCTACCGCATGGCGGGGGCGGGCCTTAATATCGGGCTGTACGGGTTTGGCGCTGCGGCGCATATCCTGACGCAGCTGGCGGTCTGGCAGGGCCGCAAGGTGTTTGCGCTAACGAAGCCGGGCGACAGCGAAGCGCAGGCGTTTGCCCGCAGCCTGGGCGCGGCCTGGGCGGGCGGGTCTGATGAGCTGCCGCCGGAACCGCTGGATGCGGCGATCCTGTTTGCGCCCGTGGGCAGCCTGGTGCCTGCCGCCCTGAAGGCCGTCCGCAAGGGGGGCAGGGTGGTCTGCGGCGGCATCCACATGAGCGACATTCCCGCCTTTCCCTATGCCGATCTGTGGGGCGAGCGGCATATTCTGTCGGTTGCCAATCTGACCCGGCAGGACGGCGAGGACTTCCTGCCGCTGGCCGCCGAGGCGGGCGTCGCCACTGAACACCGGGCCTATGCGCTGGACGAAGCCAATCAGGCGCTGGAGGACATGCGGCAGGGGCGGCTGCAGGGGGCTGCGGTTCTGGTGCCCTGATCCCGGAAAAAGGAGAGCGCAATGGCTGGAAATCTTGGACCGGACCCTTTGACGGCGGCGGAGCTGCGGCCTGCGCTGCCCTCTGCAAAGCTGCGGTTCACGCTGACGGATGAGCTGGACGGGGCGCAGGAGTGGCTGGGGCAGGACCGGGCGGTGGATGCGATCCGGATGAGCGCCACTGTCCCGCATGAGGATTTCCATGTCTTTGTTCTGGGCCAGCCCGGCAGCGGCCGCCATGTGATTGCCCAGTCGATCCTGGCCGGGATCGCGAAGGACAGGCCGGTCGCTTGCGACTGGGTTTATGTGAACAACTTCGAACAGCCGCATAAGCCGGTGGCAATCCAGCTGCCGCCCGGTTCGGCCAGCCGTCTGCGCAAGATGATGGAAACGCTGGTTGATGACCTGGCCAACCAGATCCCGGCGCTGTTTGAGTCCGAGGATTACCAGACCCGGCGCCGGACCATCGAAGAGGATTTCTCGGCTGAGCATGAAGGCGAGATGGCGGAAATCTTTGACGATGCCCGCGCCAGGAATGTCGCCATCCTGCGCACGCCGGTAGGGTTCAGCTTTGCCGGGCAGCGCGACGGGAATGTGCTGACGCAGGAGGACTTCGAGGCGCTGACGGATGAGGAGCGGGAGGAGCTGGAGGCCGCAATCGACAGCGTGCAGCAGCGGATCTCTGACGTGCTGAAATCGGTGCCCCGGCGGGAAAAGGAGCACCGGCGGCAGGTGGAGCAGCTGAACTATCAGCTGGCTGCGCGCGGGGTGGATGAGGCGATCCGCGAGGTGCTGGACGCCTTTGCCGGCGAGGCGGAGGTGCAGGCGTATCTGAAGGCGGTGCGCAGCGATCTGGTGGAAAACGCCGAGCTGTTCCTGATGGGCGACAGCGACGATGCCGCCGGCCCGTTTCCGGTGGCGACCAGCAAGCGGTTCGAGGAGCCGCAGTTCCAGCGCTACCGGGTCAATGTGATGGTCTCCAACGGCAGCAGCGGCCAGGGCGCGCCGGTGGTCAAGGAAGAGCTGCCGACGATGGCCAATCTGATCGGGCGTATTGAGTATGCCTCGGAAATGGGGGCGCTGATCACCAATTTCACCATGATCAAGCCGGGTGCGCTGCACCGGGCCAATGGCGGCTATCTGGTGCTGGACGTGCGTCAGGTGCTGAGCGAGCCGCTGGCCTGGGACGCGCTGAAGCGGTGTTTGCGGACCGGGGAGATCGCGATCTATTCGCCGGGCGAGCGGCTGAGTCTGGTGTCGACCGTCTCGCTGGAGCCGGACCCGGTGCCCTTGCGCATGCGGGTGGTGCTGATCGGGGAGCGGATGCATTACTACCTGCTGTCCGCTTTGGACCCGGATTTCCTGCAGCTGTTCAAGCTGGAGGCGGATTTCGACGATCATCTGCGGCTGGAAGAGAGCGGCGCGGTTGAGGGCTATGCGCAGCTGATTGCGCGGCTGGCCCGGCGGGCCGGGACCCGGCCGCTTGATCAGCCTGCAGTTGAAAGCGTGATGCGCGAAAGCATGCGCCTGAGCGGGGATACTGAGCGGCTGACGCTGAATTTCAGCCGTTTGTCGGACCTGCTGCGGGAGGCGGAGTTCTGGGCCGGCAGCGGCGGCAGCGCCCATATCGGGCCGCAGCATATCGAAAAGGCGGTGGCGGAGAAGGAGCGCCGGGCCGGGCGGGTGCGGGAGCTGGGGCTGGAGACGATCCGGCAGGGCACGGTGATGATCGACACGGACGGCGCGCGGATCGGCCAGATCAACGCGCTGTCGGTGTTGCAGATCGGCGATTACAGTTTCGGCAAGCCGTCGCGGCTGACGGCGCGGACCCGGCCGGGCACCGGCAAGCTGGTGGATATCGAACGCGAGACTGAGCTGGGCGGGCCGATCCATTCCAAGGGGATGCTGATCCTGCAGGGCTATCTGGCGGCCACCTATGCCACCCGCGCGCCGCTGTCGCTGTGGGCCAGCCTGGTGTTCGAGCAGAGCTATGGCGGGGTGGAGGGCGACAGCGCCTCGGCGGCGGAGCTGATTGCGCTGCTGTCGTCGCTGGCGGAGGTGCCGCTGGACCAGTCCTTTGCGATCACCGGGTCGGTGAACCAGTTCGGCGACATTCAGGCGATTGGCGGGGTGAACCAGAAGATTGAAGGGTTCTTTGACGTCTGTGATGCCCGCGGTTTGACCGGCCGCCAGGGGGTTCTGATCCCGGCCGCCAATGTGCGCAACCTGACCCTGCGCCAGCGCGTCGTCGATGCGGTGGAGGCGGGCCGGTTCCGGGTCATTCCGATGACCAGCGTGACCGACGGGCTGATGGTGCTGACCGGGCTGGAGGCGGGCGTGCGGGGGGCGGACGGGACCTATCCTGAGGGCAGCCTGAACCGGCGGGTGGAGGACCGGCTGCAAGGCTTTGCCGACATCCGCAAGTCCTTTGCAAAGGAGGCTGGCGGCGATGCGGAATGATGCGGAAAACGCGGGGCAGGGGGGCCGCGCCAGGGTGATCCTGGGCGCCAGCTGCTATCCGGATGCGGAGGCGGCGCTGGCGCTGGCGCTGGATCTGGCCCGCCAGCTGGGGGCGGAGCTGCACGGGGTGTTTGTGCGCGAGACGGCGGTTCTGGCCGCGGGCTATGCGCATTCGCGGGTGGTGACCTATTCCGGGCAGCGGGAGACCGGGCTGACCGCGGGCGCGCTGGCCCGGGCGTTCCAGGCCGATGCCCGGCGGTTTGAGGGGCTGCTGGCGCGGCGGGCCAAGGCAGCGGCGCTGGTCAGCTCGTTCCGGGAGGCCGAGGGCCATCTGCAGGAGGAGCTGCGCCGCTCTGCGGCGGCGGGCGACATCCTGATTTCCGGGTTCAAGCCGATCCTGACCGCGGCGGGCTGCATCGCCGTGATCCTGGCGGAAGGGCAGGCGGTGCCGGGCTTTGCGCTGCGGCTGGCGCGCAGCGTTCGCAAGCCGCTGGTGGCGCTGGTGGCCTGCGCGCCGCAGGCGCAGCCCGGTTCCGCGGCCGCGTCTGCCGGGCCGCCGGGCGATGTGGCGGAAACCCGGCTGTGCGCAGAGCCGGCGGTGCTGCTGCGGCAGCTGGAGCATATGAGCCCGGCAGCGGTGATTGTGGCGGCGCCGCTGGCAGGGCTGCCGCCGCCGGCCCGCATCCAGGAGGCGGCGCGCTGCCCGCTGGTCCTGCGCAGCGGCGGCTGAGGCAGCTGCGATGGCCGAGCGGGCAGGGGGGGATTGATGCAAATCATTTCGGCGTGCCGCAGCGGGCCTAGACTGGCGGCGGCACGGGACACCGTGAGGGGAGAGCCATGGAGACCAATTGCCTGCCAAAGATGGACATGAGCGACAACACCACCGGCTGCTGCCCCAGATTCAAGCCGCAAGGGTGGGACGGCCGCCATCTGCATTTCGAGAACAAGCCGTTTGTGCGGGCCAAGACGCGCAGCCTGCTGCATATCCCGCTGAACATGGGAACCGTCTTTGCGCGGGTGCAGAAGCATATCGGCGACGCCGGCGCGCAGGACCCCGAGGGCTATCTGGTGCTCAGCCGGGATCTGTCCCAGTCGGAAGCGGAGCATTTCTTTGCGGTGACCGGCCGGGTGCCCGGCGAAGAAATGCGGGAGATCACCGGCGATTTCCTGACCCGGGTGTTCGAAGGCCCTTACCGCCGGGCCAGGGACTGGGTGCATGACATGGAGGTTGCCGCCGAGGCGGACGGCAAGACCGCGGGGCGCATCTTTATGTTCTATACGACCTGCCCCAGATGCGCCCGGGCCTATGGAAAGAATTATGTCATCGGCGTTGCCGAAGTCATTTAACGCGTCACGCAACGGGAGGTGGCCATGCAAGACCCGGAACTGGAAATCCTGATTGAACGGCTGGAAAACCAGTCGGATCTGACCCTGGCGGATTTTGACGGCGTGCTGCATGCGCTGGCGTTTCTGCTGCCGGATGCGGTGCCGCGTGATGAACACGCCGCGCAGCGGATCGGCACCGCGGATGGGGCCATGCATGTGGCCGACGATGCTTTTCCGGATTGGGACGTGCATATCCGCGGCCGCGCCTATGGCAAGCACGGGCGCTGGCACTGCACCTTGCGGGAAAACGATGCCCGCGACAGCGATGCGGCCATTGGCCTGGGCCAGTCGCCGGTTCTGGGCCAGGCCATCCTGGCGGCGGTGCTGCGGCTGGCGATGATCCTGAAAAAGGACTGAGCAGATGCGGCCCGGCCCGGCAGCGGGGAAGGAAGGCTGATGTCCCGGATTCTGACAATCACACTCAACCCGGCGGTCGATCTGGCAACCTCGATAGAGCGGGTGGTGGCGGGTCCCAAGCTGTATTGCAAAGCGCCGCGGGTGGACCCCGGCGGCGGCGGGGTGAATGCGGCGCGGGCGATCCGCAAGCTGGGCGGCGAGGTCACGGCGCTGGTGGCGGTTGGCGGCGCCATGGGCGAGCAACTGCTGCAGCTTCTGGTGGCGGAAGACGTGCTGGCGGTGGCGGTGCATGTGCCCGGCGAAACCCGCCAAAGCTTTGCCGTGACGGATGAGACCACCGGCGAACAGTTCCGTTTCAGCGTTCCGGGCGAGACGATGACGGCGGATGACGGCGCCCGGCTGCTGAGCGCGATTGCGCAGGCGGCGCCGCGCGATGGCTATGTGGTGCTGAGCGGCGGTGTGACGCCGGGGCTGGCCGATGATTTCCCGCATCAGGTGCTGGCGGCGATTGCGCCGCGCACAGACCGTCTGGTGGTGGATACCTCCAAGGCGGCGCTGGCGCATCTGCTGGCATCGCCCGGCAGGCCCGTGCACCTGCTGCGGCTGGACCAGCGGGAAGCGGAGCAGGCGGCGGGGCAAGCGCTGCCCGCGGTCGCGGACAGCCTGGCGTTTGCCCAGGCGCTGATTGCGCGCGGGGTGGCGGAAATCGTCGTGGGCGGGCGCGGTGCCGAGGGGTCGGTTCTGGCCACGCGGGAGCAGCGGTTTTTCTGCCGCGCGCCTTTGGTCGGGGTGCAAAGCAAGATCGGGGCAGGGGATGCCTTGACCGGTGCGCTGACGCTGGCGCTGTCGCGCGGCGCGGCGCTGGATCAGGCGCTGCGCTGGGGGGTGGCCGCGGCCAGCGCCACGGTTGCAACCGAAGGCACCGCGCTGTTTGAGCGCGGCGCGGTGGAGGCGCTGCTGCCGCACTGCGAGGTTCAGGCGGTTTAGCCTGCGTCTTCGGCCTTGGCGGCGTTGCGCAGGACCTGCACAAAGCTGTCGGGCGTGACTGAGATGCTGTCGATGCCGAACTCCACCAGGCGGCGGGCATAGTCCGGGTTGTTGCTGGGCGCCTGGCCGCAGAAGCCGACCTTGGATCCAGCCTTGTGCGCCTCGCGGATCACCGTTTCGATCATCCACAGCACTGCCGGGTCGTCCTCGCGGAACAGGTTTGCCAGCGCGCCGGAGTCGCGGTCGATGCCGAGTGTCAGCTGAGTCAGGTCGTTGGAGCCGATGGAAAAGCCGTCGAACCGTTCGGCAAATTCCGCCGCGCGCAGGACGTTGGAGGGGATTTCGCACATCACATAGACCTCCAGCCCGTCCTGGCCGCGTTTCAGGCCGTGCTCTGCCATCACTTCCAGCACCTTGTCGGCCTCTTGGGGGGTGCGGCAGAAGGGGATCATCACCACCACGTTTTTGAAGCCCATCTGCCCGCGCAGCCGGGCAATCGCCTGGCATTCCAGCGCGAAGCCGTCGCGGTATTCGTCCGAGTAATAGCGGGAGGCGCCGCGGAAGCCGATCATCGGGTTTTCCTCGGCAGGTTCAAAGGCTTGCCCGCCCAGGAGGTCGGCGTATTCGTTGGTTTTGAAATCACTCATCCGGATGATCACCGGCTTGGGGTGGCAGAAGGCGGCGATCCGCGACAGGCCGCGGGCGAGGCGGTCAACGAAGTATTCGGTCCTGGGGCCGTAGCCTGCGGTCAGCGCCTCGATCGCGGCGCGGGTTCCGGGGTCGGTCACCTGATCGAAGCGGGCCAGCGCCATGGGGTGGACGCGCACCGCGTTGCTGATCACGAATTCCATCCGGGCGAGGCCGACGCCGTCCACGGGCAGCCGCCACCAGCGCAGCGCGGCGCCGGGGTTGGCGAGGTTGAGCATGATTCGGGTTTTGGGGCGGGGCAGGCCGGCCAGCGACTCTTCGGTCACGGCGATCTGCGACAGGCCCTCGGTCACCACGCCCTGTTCGCCGCCGGCGCAGGAGACGGTGACGTCCTGCTGGTCGTGCAGAACCTCGGTGGCGTTGCCGCAGCCGACGATGGCGGGCAGGCCCAGCTCGCGGCTGATGATGGCGGCGTGGGAGGTGCGGCCGCCGTGGTCGGTGACGATGGCGGCGGCGCGTTTCATCACCGGCACCCAGTCCGGGTCGGTGGTGCCGGTCACCAGCACCGAGCCGTCCACGAAGCGGTCTATGTTATCGGCGCTTTCGATGATCGACACCCGGCCTGCGACTGCGCCGCTGCCGACGCTGAGCCCGGTCAGCAGCACCCGTCCCGGATCCGTTACCGCATAGGAGCGCAGGGTGCCGGCCGCGGCGCGCGACTGCACGGTTTCGGGGCGGGCCTGCACGATGTAGATGCGGCCGCCGGCGCCGTCGCGGGCCCATTCCATGTCCATCGGGCAGCCATAGTGATCCTCGATCACCTTGGCCTGGCGGGCCAGCAGCAGGATATCGTCGTCGCTGAGCACGAATTGCGCCCGCTCAGCCTTGGAGGCGGGCACGTTGCGGGGGCTGCCGTCGCGGTCCTGGATCATCTTGACGGCCTTGGCGCCCAGCCGCTTTTCCAGGATCGGGGTCAGGCCTGGAGTGTCCAGAAAGGGTTTGAAGACCTGGTATTCGTCCGGGTCCACCGCGCCCTGCACCACGTTTTCGCCCAAGCCCCAGGCGGCGTTGATCAGGACCGCACCGGGAAAGCCGGATTCGGTGTCGATTGAGAACATCACCCCGGCGCCGCCGGTGTCGGCGCGCACCATCTGCTGCACCCCGACCGACAGCGCCACCTTCATATGATCGAAGCCGTGGATGCGGCGGTAAGTGATCGCCCGGTCGGTGAACAGCGAGGCATAGCATTTGCGGCAGGCCTCCAGCAGGGCCTGCTCGCCGCGCACGTTCAGGAAGGTCTCCTGCTGGCCCGCGAAACTGGCCTCCGGCAGGTCCTCGGCGGTGGCGCTGGAGCGGACGGCGACGGGCACGTCCGGCTGCCCTGCCGCGACGCTGAGGCTGCGGTACTGGGCAAGGACCGCCTGTGCGGTGCGGGCAGGCCAGTCCCCGCCTAGGATCAGGGCGCGGATCGCCTTGCCTGCCTTGGGCAGCGTGGTCCGTCCTGCTGCCAGCGCGCCAAGCTCCTGGCGGATCCAGGCTTCAAGCTTGTTGGCGGTCAGGTAATCGCGATAGGCATCGGCGGTGGTGGCAAACCCCGGCGGCACGCGGATGCCCTTGGCGCCAAGCGCCTGGATCATCTCTCCCAGAGAGGCGTTCTTGCCGCCGACGAGGCCGGTGTCGGTGCGTTTCACCTTGTCAAAGCTGATCACGGGCGGGGCGGAATGGGGCATCTGCGGTCTCCGGTCCTGGGCGGGCCTGTCCATAATGCCATGAATCCCGGCAGGCCGATTGATGCCGCTCAATCCACGCAGGCTGAGCGGCTGATAGGGTCGCCCCCGTTCAGTGTTGCGAGTGTGAAAGGTGAGCGGGATGGAAAATGTCGAACGGCTGCTGAAGGGTACGGTGGAGGAACTGGACCGCCTGCTGAATGCCAAGAACGTTCTGGGCGACCCGATCGAAAAAGGGGAGGCGACGGTCATTCCGATTGTCAGCTACGGGTTCGGCTTTGGCGCCGGCGGCGGCGCGGATACCAAGACGGGCGAAGGCGCGGGCACCGGCGCGGGCGGCGGCATCAAGCCGCTGGGGGCCATCATCATCGACCAGCGCGGCGCGCGGGTTGAATCGGTGCAAGGCGCGATGACAACGCTGGCGGCGGTGCTGGGCGATGCCGCCGGAAAGGCCATTGACACGGCGGCGCAGACGGCCGGGGCGAAAGGCGGGAAGGGGCAGGGCTGACCGTGGCGGGGCTGGGCACAGCTTTGGCCGTGCTGCTGGCGGCGCTGCTGGGCCTGATCGTTCTGGTGCTGGTCCTGCCGCTGAGGATCGAGCTGGTGCTGCGCAAGGAGGCGGGGCTGGTGTTTTCCGCTGCGCTGCGCCCGCTGGGCGGGATCGGCCCGCGGATCCGGCTGTCCGGCAGGCGGAAACCGCCCGCCGCACCCAAGAAGCCAAGCCGCAAGCGGCGGTATGAGCCGCGCAGGATTGTTCCTGCGGCGGGGCGGCTGGCAGCGGCGGTGCTGCGCCGCATCCGCATCCGCGCCCTGATCCTGGACGCGAAATTCGGGTCGGGCGACCCGGCGGAGACCGGGCAGCTGTATGGCACGCTGGCGCCGCTGGTGTACGGAACCGCGCCTGCCCGGAGGCTGCAGGTCAGCCTGGAGCCGGTGTTTGGCCGGGCCGTGCTGTCCGGCCGGGCCGAGCTGGACGTGTCCGTGGTTCCGGCGGCGCTGATCGGGCCGGCGGTCCGGTTCGGCTGGGACGCCTTCGGGCCGGTCCGGTGAGCTGGGTGGTCGACCCGCCGGTGAGGGCCGGGGCGCGGGCCTTTGCGGCGGTGTGCCGGATCGCACGGTCCGGCCATGGCAGTGCGGCGGTGGCCGCCTGCAGCGGCGGGAAGCGGCCTGTGCTGATCCTGATTTTCCACCGCGGCGCGGTGACGGGCGCGGGGATGGATGGCGAAAGCTATACCGCTGCTGAGATCAAGCAGCGGTTTCCGCAGGCCATCGCCAGAACGCAGGCCCGGCTGGAGCGGACAATGCAGGGCCAATAAGGCCGGGCGCCGCATCATCCGCGGGGTTGCGGACAGGTCCGGCTAGTCCGCCTGCACCGACTGCAGATAGGCAATGAGATTTGCCAGCGGCAGACCGGTCATCATCGGCTGGCCGCTGGGCAAGGCCAGCGCGACCTGCTGATCGGAGTCCAGAACCGGGCCGAACAGCGGCATTTCACCGCCGTGGGCGAGCACCGGCGCGCGGCCATCCACCTGCCGGGCGACGGCTTCCAGCGGAAAGGTGCCGCCGTTGCGGGCGGCCAGCCGCGTCAGGTCCGGTGTTTCGATGGCCAGCATCTCTGCCATCGGGCCGGTGCCTGTGGCGTCCCGGCCATGGCACTGCCAGCAATAGGTCCGGTAGAGATCCCGCCCGTCCTGCGGGTCCGGCTCCTGCGCGCTGGCGGCGCCAGCGGCTGCACATATCAAAATCATCGCGCGAAAGAACACCAGAATCCTCCTCCTCTGCCGTGGTCCTTGTTGCGGCGAGTATAGGAGCCGCCGCCGGGGCGCGGCTTTAACCTGCCTCAAGTTCCTGCTTTGAGGCCGTGCTGCCCCGCCTGCCAAAGGGGCGGGTCTCAGTCCGGACCGGGATCCAGCTCTGCTTTCTCAGTCTTGCGGCGGGGGCCGGGACTGCTGTTTTCCAGCAGGTTCAAGTGCAGGCGTATGCGCCACAGGTGGTAGGACACCCTGTGCAGCCAGCGGACCGCATCAAGCCGGGTCCAGGCGGTTTCGTCCGGCAAGGTGCCCTCCGCCGCCTCGGAGATCAGCCGGTCGCGTTGCGAGCTGCGCTGCGCCCGCGTGATGCGGCGGACGCGGTCGAGCGTTTTTTCGCAGTCCTCAGGGCTGGTGACGTTCTCGAAACCGGCGGTTGCCAGGGCCAGCAGGCCGGTGAGGCGCCGCAGCCGCCCGTCGTTCGGCAATTCGCTGATCCTGTCGGTTTGCGTGCAGCGGTACAGCAGCCGGTCCAGATGATCGAGGATGTGGTACATGCCCTTGATTTCGGCAAACTCCGCACTGGCATTGCCGGACAGTTCGATCTTGTCGAGGTAGGTGCTGGTTTCCGTGACGGCCGCGGAGATGTGGCCCCACTCGTAGCCGCTGCTGCCCGGGACGGGGGCGCCGGTGAGTGTTCTGAGGTGGTGGACGGCGGCGGCCGTGATCCGGTTCACGGCCACTTTGGCGGCGGCGGTTGCGGCTGCCGGATCGCGCAGGATCAGATGGCCCAGCGATTGCGTCAGCGCCGCCCCGCGGTCCGGGACCAGAAACTCGATCAGCCGGGCAAACGGGCGCGCGAAGGGCAGGATCAGGATCACGCCCAAGAGGTTGAAGATGCTGTGAAAGGCGACCAGCGCGGTCAGCGGCTGTGCGGACCCGTGCCAGTACGATACCGCGGCAGCAAACGGCCCCAGCAGAAAGAACGCCATGACGCCCGTCATCAGGTTGTAGATCACATGCGCAACGCCGGTGCGCCGGGCCATGGTGCCGCCGCCGAGCGTCGCCAGAACCGCCGTGAAGGTGGTGCCGACGTCCATGCCGATGACCAGCGCCGCGGCCTGCGGGAAATTCACCGCTCCGGCGCTGAGGGCGGCCAGGGCGGTGGCGACGCCGGCGCTGGAGGATTGGGTGACCAGGGTGATCAGCACGCCGAGAGCCACCAGTTTCAGACGGCCCGCCCAGCTGTCGGAGGGGAAATCGGCGGGGGTGACGATGCCCTGGAAGGCCTCAAGCCCGGATTTCATCTGTTCGATGCCGATGAAGATCAGGCTGAAGCCCGCCAGCGCCTGGCCCAGATAGGAGACCTTGCGTTTGCCGGAAAGGGCCAGCAGCGCGCCCAGCAGGATCACCGGCAGCATGGCCTGGCCGAGGTCGAGCTTGAAGCCCAGGATGGCGACCAGCCAGCCGGTCATGGTGGTGCCGATGTTGGCGCCGAAGATGATCCCCAGCGCCTGCGGAAAGGTCAGCAGCCCGGAGGCGACAAAGCCGACGGCGGCGACGGTTGTGGCGCTGGAGGACTGGATCGCCGCGGTGGTCACCGCGCCGGTTGCCGCGCCGGTTGCGGGGGTGGAGGTGAACCGGCCCAGAATGCTGCGCAGGCGGGCCCCGGCAAGTGTCTTGAGACCGCCGGTCAGCAGCAGCATGCCGATCAGAAAGAGGCCGATGCCGCCAAGCGCCGGCAACACATTCCAGTACATCTGAAACAGAGTGCCAGAATCGCTGCGGCTCAGCAAATCCGGCGCCTG
Organism: Leisingera sp. G5_S3_59_S7; assembly: GCF_054968485.1. NCBI lineage: Bacteria > Pseudomonadati > Pseudomonadota > Alphaproteobacteria > Rhodobacterales > Roseobacteraceae > Leisingera > Leisingera sp. G5_S3_59_S7. The sequence continues at coordinate 4,025 of NZ_JBQKUH010000020.1, read as the reverse complement.
CCGCCTGATTGATGCGGGTTATAGCGGCGCGCCCGCTGCCGGGGGAACATGGGGCCGGGAGGATGCCATGCAGGATGACCGCAAGACAGGGCAGGAGGGCCTGGGCGCCGGGGGGATGTTGGCTGCGGGCGGCGAGGGCAGCCGTTGGGCCGGAACCGAGAAACTGGTCAGCGGCCTGGATGGCGGGCTGAACATCGCGCATGAGGCCGCGGACCGCCACGCCGCCGCGGGCTATGGCGCGCAGACGGCGATCCGCTGGCTGGGCAAGGACGGCAGCCGCCGCGAGCTGACCTATGCGGAGCTGGCGGCGCTGTCCTCAAAGTTTGCAAACCTGCTGCGCGGCCACGGGCTGCAGCGGGGCGACGGTGTCTCCTCTCTGATCGGGCGGGTGCCGGAGCTTTATGCCTGCGCCCTTGGCACGCTGAAGGCGGGGATGGTCTATACGCCGCTGTTTGCGGCCTTCGGGCCGGAACCGGTCCGGACAAGGCTGGACATCGGGGGGGCGCGGGTGCTGGTCACCACCGCGGCGCTGTACCGGCGCAAGATCGCGCCGCTGCGGGATCAGCTGCCCGCCCTGAAGCTGGTGCTGGTCACCGGTGAGGAGGCGCCCGAGGGCTGTGTGGCGCTGGGACCGGCGCTGGAGCGGGCAGGGGACAAGTTCGAAACGGTGCGCACCGCGGCCGAGGATCCGGCGCTGGTGCATTTCACCTCTGGCACCACCGGCAAGCCCAAGGGCGTGGTGCATGTGCATGGGGCGGTGGTCTATCACGCCTATTCGGGGCGCATCGCGCTGGGGCTGGAGCCGGGCGCGGTCTATTGGTGCACCGCCGATCCCGGCTGGGTCACCGGCACCTCCTATGGCATCATCGCGCCGCTGGTGAACCGGGTGACGATGATCGTGGACGAGGCCGAGTTCGACCTGGAGCGCTGGTACGGCATCATCGGGCGCGAGCAGGTCGAGATCTGGTATTCCGCCCCCACCGCCATCCGCCTGATGATGCGGGCAGGCGCCGCAGCGGCGGCGGCGTTCGATTTCTCCTCGCTGACGTTCCTCGCCAGCGTCGGCGAGCCCTTGAACCCCGAGGCGGTGGAGTGGAGCCGCAAGGTGTTTCCGCACCCCTTCCACGACAACTGGTGGCAGACCGAAACCGGCGGCATCATGATTGCCAACCTGCCGGGCATGGAGGTGAAGCCCGGCTCGATGGGCAAGCCGCTGCCGGGCATCGTGGCGGCCATTCTGAGAGAGGACGATGGCGGGCTGGCCGAATGCGGGGCAGGGGAGACCGGCGAGCTGGCACTGCGCCCGGACTGGCCCTCGGTGATGCGGGGCTACCTGCATGAGGAGGAGCGGTTCAAGAAATGCTTTGCCGATGGCTGGTACCTGTCGGGCGATTTGGCCACCCGGGATGCGGACGGCTATTACTGGTTCGTCGGGCGCAAGGATGATTTGATCAAGACCTCCGGCCATTTGGTCGGCCCATTTGAGGTGGAAAGCGCGCTGATTGAGCATCCGGGTGTGGCCGAGGCGGCGGTGATCGGCGTGCCGGATGCCGCCGCGGGCGAGATCGTGAAGGCCTATGTCACGCTGAACCCCGGCTATGAGCCGTCCGAGGAGCTGGAGCGCGAGGTGCGCGGCCATGCGCGCAAACGGCTGGGGGCGGCGGTGGCCCCGCGCAGCGTGCTGTTCCGCAACACCCTGCCCAAGACCCGCTCCGGCAAGATCATGCGCAGGCTGCTGAAGGCGCGCGAGCTGGGGCTGCCGGAGGGCGACATTTCGACATTGGAGAGCGATGAGACATGAGCACCCAGGGAAAAACCCGCCTTGACCGCGGCCATGTGCGCGACCTGCTGACGGCGATGATGCGGGTCCGCATGTTCGAGGACGCCTGCGCCGAGCTGTACACGCAGGAGAAGATCCGCGGGTTTCTGCATCTTTACGACGGCGAGGAGGCGGTTGCCGCGGGCGTGATCCCGCTGCTGGCGGAGGGCGACCGGGTTGTCGCCACCTACCGCGAGCATGGGCACGCGCTGGTGCGCGGGGTTTCGATGGATGCGGTGATGGCGGAGATGTTCGGCAAGGCCGAGGGCTGCTCCGGCGGGCGCGGCGGGTCGATGCATCTGTATGATGCGGGGACCAATTTCTATGGCGGCAACGCGATTGTCGGCGGCGGGCTGCCCTTGGCGGCGGGGCTGGCGCTGGCCGACCATATGCGCGGCGATCCGCATGTCACCGCCTGTTTCTTTGGCGAGGGGGCGGTGGCCGAAGGCGAGTTTCACGAGGCGATGAACCTGGCCGCCCTGTGGGGGCTGCCGGTGCTGTTTGTCTGTGAAAACAACGGCTATGCCATGGGCACGGCGCTGGGGCGCAGCGAGTCCGAGACCGATATCAGCGCCAAGGCCGCCGCCTATGGGGTGGCGGCCGAGGTGGTGGACGGGATGGATGTGGTGGCGGTTGAGACCGCGGCGCGGCGGGCCTTGGCAGCGATCCGCGAGACCGGCAAGCCGGTGTTCCTGGAGTGCCGCACCTACCGGTTCCGGGCGCATTCGATGTTCGACGCCCAGCTCTACCGGGACAAGGCCGAGGTCGAGGACTGGCGCAAGCGCGGCCCGATTGTCCGCTTCCGCACCTGGCTGCTGGAGGCCGGGCTGATCCACGAGGAGGAGATCGCCGCGATCGAGGCGGAGATCGAAGGGGAGATCGCAGCGGCGGTGCAGTTTGCCGAAGACGCATCGTGGGAGCCGGTGGAAGACCTGACGCGGCATGTCCTGGGACCGCAGCCCGGTCCGGTTGCGCCGGCGGCGCCCGGCGGGGAAACCGAAATGGTCAGCTACCGGGAGGCGGTCCGCGCGGCGCTGCGCGATGCGATGACGCGCGACGAACGGGTGTTCCTGATGGGCGAGGATGTGGGCGCCTATGGCGGCTGCTATGCGGTGTCGATGGGGCTGATGGAGGAATTCGGCGAGGCCCGCATCCGCGACACACCGCTGTCGGAATCTGGTTTCACCGGCGCCGGGATCGGCGCGGCGATGGCGGGGATGCGCCCGGTGGTGGAGCTGATGACGGTGAACTTCTCGCTGCTGGCCCTGGATCAGATCCTGAACACCGCCGCCACCGTCCGCCACATGTCCGGCGGCCAGTTCGGGGTGCCGCTGGTGATCCGAATGGCCACGGGCGCGGGCAAGCAGCTGGCGGCGCAGCACTCGCACAGTCTGGAGGGGTGGTATGCCCATATCCCGGGGCTGAAGGTGCTGGCCCCGGCCACCGTCGAGGATGCGCGGGGGATGCTGTGGACGGCGCTGTGCGATCCCGACCCGGTGCTGATCTTTGAAAACGTGATGCTTTATAACCGCGAGGCGGCGCTGAGCAGCACCGCGGGGCCGGTGGATATCTCCAAGGCCGCAGTCCGCCGCGAAGGCAGCGATGTCAGCCTGATCACCTATGGCGGGTCGCTGTTCAAGACGCTGGAGGCGGCGGAGGCGCTGCAGAGCGAGGGCATCTCGGCGGAGGTGATCGACCTGCGCAGCCTGCGGCCGCTGGATGATGCCACGATCCTGGCCTCGGTCGCCAAGACCCGCCGCGCCGTGATCGTGGACGAAGGCTGGCGCTCCGGCTCGCTGGCGGCGGAGATTTCGGCGCGGATCATGGAGCAGGGGTTCTGGACGCTGGACGCGCCGGCCGGGCGGGTCTGTTCGGCAGAGGTGCCGATCCCCTATCCCAAGCATCTGGAAGATGCGGCGATCCCGCAGGTGCCGGCCATCGTGGCGGCGGTGCGGGCGATGATGGGAGCGGCGTAGGATGGGTCTGTTCACAATGCCCTCGCTTGGCTCTGACATGGAGAGCGGCACGCTGGCGGAATGGCTGGTGGCGCCGGGTGATACCGTGGCGCGCGGCGATGCGGTGGCGGTGGTCGAAACCCAGAAGGGGGCGATCGAAATCGAGTGTTTCGAAGCCGGCACAGTGCAGGAGCTGAAGGCGCAGCCGGGCCAGGTGCTGCCGGTGGGGGCGCCGATGGCGGTCATTCTGG
>NZ_JBQKUH010000019.1:0-67500 GCF_054968485.1 Leisingera sp. G5_S3_59_S7 | reverse complement strand
AGTATTGGAGGAGAGAGGCTTTCGATGAAGCCGGGGCGTGAGCCATCCGGTGGAGAGATCACTAGCGAGAATGATGACATGAGTAGCGACAAAGAGTGTGAGAGACACTCTCGCCGAAAGTCCAAGGGTTCCTGCTTAAAGCTAATCTGAGCAGGGTAAGCCGGCCCCTAAGCCGAGGCCGAAAGGCGTAGGCGATGGGAACTAGGTTAATATTCCTAGGCCAGGAGGATGTGACGGATTGTGAAGGTAGTTCAGTCTTATCGGATTGACTGGGCTGCTGATCAGTCCCTGGAAATAGCCCTCCGTCAGACCGTACCCTAAACCGACACAGGTGGACTGGTAGAGAATACCAAGGCGCTTGAGAGAACGATGTTGAAGGAACTCGGCAAAATACCTCCGTAAGTTCGCGAGAAGGAGGCCCGGGTTCAAGGCAACTTGGATCCGGGGGCACAAACCAGGGGGTGGCGACTGTTTATTAAAAACACAGGGCTCTGCGAAGCCGCAAGGCGACGTATAGGGTCTGACGCCTGCCCGGTGCCTGAAGGTTAAAAGGAGGGGTGAGAGCTCCGAATTGAAGCCCAGGTAAACGGCGGCCGTAACTATAACGGTCCTAAGGTAGCGAAATTCCTTGTCGGGTAAGTTCCGACCTGCACGAATGGCGTAACGACTTCCCCGCTGTCTCCAACATCGACTCAGCGAAATTGAATTGCCTGTCAAGATGCAGGCTTCCCGCGGTTAGACGGAAAGACCCCGTGCACCTTTACTACAGCTTCGCACTGGCATCAGGATTGTGATGTGCAGGATAGGTGGTAGGCATCGAAGCCGGAACGCAAGTTCCGGTGGAGCCTCCCTTGAGATACCACCCTTCGCACTCTTGATGTCTAACCGCGGTCCGTTATCCGGATCCGGGACCCTGCGTGGCGGGTAGTTTGACTGGGGCGGTCGCCTCCTAAAGAGTAACGGAGGCGCGCGAAGGTTGGCTCAGAGCGGTCGGAAATCGCTCGTTGAGTGCAATGGCAGAAGCCAGCCTGACTGCAAGACTGACAAGTCGAGCAGAGACGAAAGTCGGCCATAGTGATCCGGTGGTCCCGCGTGGAAGGGCCATCGCTCAACGGATAAAAGGTACGCCGGGGATAACAGGCTGATACTGCCCAAGAGTCCATATCGACGGCAGTGTTTGGCACCTCGATGTCGGCTCATCTCATCCTGGGGCTGGAGCAGGTCCCAAGGGTACGGCTGTTCGCCGTTTAAAGAGGTACGTGAGCTGGGTTTAGAACGTCGTGAGACAGTTCGGTCCCTATCTGCCGTGGGTGCAGGATACTTGAGAGGAGTTGCCCCTAGTACGAGAGGACCGGGGTGAACGATCCACTGGTGGACCAGTTGTTATGCCAATAGCAGTGCTGGGTAGCTATGATCGGACAGGATAACCGCTGAAGGCATCTAAGCGGGAAGCCCCCCTCAAAACAAGGTATCCCTGAGGGCCGTGGAAGACCACCACGCCGATAGGCCGGAGGTGTAAGCGCAGCAATGCGTTCAGCTGACCGGTACTAATCGCCCGATAGGCTTGATTTGATCCAGTAACAGACAGTGTTACTCGAACCAAATAAAGCAAACCATCCAAAACAAAAAACTTGGACAAACGTTGATTGTATTGCCTTCCGCTTGTGGAAACGTCCTGTGACGTAACTCAGGTGCGGCAACGCGCATTTGCTTTGCAAATACGCTGCCTGCCGCTAACCGAGAAAAATCCACCTGCCGAAGGCATCTGGATTTTTCTCGGTTTGGTGGCCACAGCACAAGTGAAACACCCGGTCCCATCCCGAACCCGGAAGTTAAGCACTGTCGCGCCGATGGTACTTGGGCTCAAGCCCTGGGAGAGTAGGTCACCGCCAAACCTAGTAAAATCCAAATAACTCTCTTAAACGATGCCCAAAACAAAACCGCCGCTGCACATAACGCAAGCGGCGGTTTTGCGTTAAAAAACACAATAACCGGCCAACTGACCCGGAGTGCTAAGGCTGCGGCGCGCGCCGCTCAGGCCGCCTGATCCGGATGTGCGGCTGTAAATGCGGGGTGTTCTGTGCAGGCGGCCTCCACCGCGCAGATGCGCGGCAGGTCCGAGAACTCCGCCTCCCAGCGGCGGGCGTTGTACAGCTGAGGCATCAGGCAGATGTCCGCCAGCCCCGGTGTGTCCCCGGTGCAGAAAGGCGTCTGTTCGAATCCGCCAAGCAGCACTTCGAACGCTTGCAGGCCGGGGCGGATGAAATGCTGCATCCAGGCTTTGGGCATGTCCGGCGCGCCGCCGCTGAGTGCGGTGGCGTGTTTCGCCACTTGCAGATTGCAGACCGGGTGCACATCCACCGCTACAGAATGCGCCAGGGCCCGTGCCAAGGCGCGCTGGCCCGTGTCCTGGGGCAGCAGGCCGAGCGCCCTGGTTTCGTCCAGGTAGTCGAGGATCGCCAGCGATTGGGTCAGCCGCAGACCGTCAATTTCCAGCACCGGGACAAACCCCTGCGGGTTGCGGGCCAGGTGGTCCGGGCTTCTGTGTTCGCCCTTGACCAGATCGACCGGGACGGTGGTGTAGCCGATCTCCGCCAGGTTCAGCGCAATGCGCAGCCGGTAGCTGGCTGAAGAGCGCCAGTAATCATATAGAACCGTGCGGCTCATCTGCGTCCTCCCTCTCGTGAAAAGGCAGCCCTTGGGGGCTGCCTTTGCCCGTTCGTGCGGGCTTAGCCCTTGTTCAGTTCCTTGGCGTGCAGCCAGTCAGCGTGTTTCGGCGCCTTCTTGGTCTTGGACCATTCCTCCAGCATCTCCCACTTCACCGCGTCCAGCTTTTCAAGCAGCGCGTCTTCTGCCGGATCGGGGCAGGCGAGCTCCACCCGGTGGCCGTTCGGGTCGAAGAAATAGATCGAGTGGAAGATGGAGTGGTCGGTGACGCCCAGCACCTCGACGCCATTTGCCTCCAGATGCTCCTTGAACTGGATCAGGGTGTCGCGGTCCTTCACCTTGAAGGCGATGTGCTGCACCCAGACCGGCGTGTTGCGGTCGCGGTCCATCTCCGGCTTGGTCGGCAGCTCGAAGAAGGCCAGGACGTTGCCGTTGCCCGCATCCATGAAGATATGCATGTAGGGATCGGGTTCATGCGTCGATGGCACGTGGTCCTCGGCAATGGCCAGGACAAAGTCCATCTTCAGCATCTTGTTGTACCACTCCACCGTTTCTTTGGCGTCTTTGCAGCGGTAGGCGACGTGGTGAATCTGTTCGATTTTCAAGCGGTGTCCTCCCCGGGTTTCAGCGCGGCCGCAGCCAGCGCCTGTTTTAGGATCGCGCGTTTTCCAATGTGGTTGGCGAGCACCAGCACCAGGCGTGCATTCAGGGCATCGCTTTCGGACCTGCTGAGGCCCTCGTGCGCCGCCAAGAGATCTGCGTAGAAATCGTCGGCGCGCTCGGTGTTGGCGGTCAGGATCAGCTGATCGGTCTCTGTCATGGCGGTCATTCCTTGCCGATGGCCCGGCGGATTGCGTGCCGGAACTGGTTTTCATCAAAGGCAGGCCGGCGGGCGGCCACGTGCTGGTCCGGGCGGATCAGGTAGACGCCGCTTTCATGCTTGCCCAGATAGCGCTGCTGCAGTGCCAGTGTCTTGTCATCCTTGATCGACAGCGCCAGGCGGGTGACCTCGATGCCTTCCTCCACGATCACATCCGGCGCGTCGGCGTCGATGGTCAGCAGCACGAATTTATCGCCCAGCTTGTCCAACAGGAATCCGTCGCTCAGCGGCGCGTCAGGACAGGGGGAGCCGGGGCGGGTGCGGTCCGGCCCGTCCAGCGCATCCGCCGAGTTCAGCGGCGAGCCGTCATAGGTGCAGGGCACCGACAGGCGGCCGGAGTTCACCAGGGGACGTGCGAATTCATACTGTTCCGACAGGTCCAGGACCGCGTCGCGTAGCACCCGGCTGATCTCCGATTTCGGGGTGATGAAATCGGTCGAGCGCGACGAGTTGAGGATGTTCTCATCCGCACCGTGGATGCGCTCCGCATCATAGCTGTCCAGCAGGCTTTCAGGCGCCTTGCCGTCCATCACCAGCTTCAGCTTCCAGCACAGGTTATCGGTGTCCTGCAGGCCGGAGTTGGCCCCGCGGGCGCCGAAGGGCGAGACCTGGTGCGCGGCGTCTCCGGCAAAGATCACCCGGCCATGGCGGAACTGCTCCATCCGGCGGCACTGGAAGGTATAGATCGAGACCCATTCCAGTTCGAATTTCACATCCTCGCCCAGCATCGCCTTGAGGCGCGGGATCACGTTTTCCGGGCGCTTCTCACGCTCCTTGTCTATATCCCAGCCCAGCTGCAGGTCGATGCGCCAGACCCCGTCAGGCTGCTTGTGCAGCAGCGCCGACTGGCCCTTGTTGAAGGGCGGGTCGAACCAGAACCAGCGTTCCGACGGGAAATCCGCCTCCATGATCACGTCGGCAATCAGGAAGTTGTCCTCGAATACACGGCCGACGAAATCCAGACCCAGCATCTGCCGGGTGGGGGAGCCAGCGCCATCGCAGGCGATCAGCCATTCGGTTTCCAAGTTATAGGAGCCTTCGGGAGTATCGATTTCCAGCACCACGTGGGTGGGATGAGTGCCTATGGCGGAAACCTTGTTACGGCCGCGGATTTCGATCGGCGCGCCCTGCTCCTGGAGTTCGCGCACCCGGTTCACCAGGTATTCCTCGAAGTAATACTGCTGCAGATTGATGAAGGCGGGGCGCTTGTGGCCCTCTTCCGGCAGCAGGTTGAATTCATAAACCTGCCGGTCGTCGAAGAACACCTTGCCGGTGTTCCACTGCACACCCTTGTCCACCATCGGCTGGCCGCAGCCCAGCCGGTCTAGGATTTCCAGCGGCCGCTTGGCAAAGCAGATCGCGCGGGAGCCGAAGCTCACCTTGTCGTTGTCGTCCAGCACCACAACTTCGGTGCCCTGCTGCGCCAGGTCGATGGCGGCAGCCAGGCCAACCGGGCCCGCCCCTATAACCACCACCTTGCGGCGTACGGGCGAAGAGGCATCCTCATCCGCATGGCGCTCGTAGGGGTACAAAGGGACTTCAAAGATCTTGTTCATCAGGTCTCCTCCCAAATTCCGGGTGCCTTCAGGCACAGCTCAACCCTTTCCCGGCAGAGGGCAGCCGGGAGCATGGTCCAGCGTCTCACAGGTTTTGCCGGGGCGACACGATCTGGATCAAAACGCCCCGGTTGCAAATTCTGGCCTGAGCTCAGCCCTGCAGGGCCTCCCACATCTCCAGATCGCGCTGAGCGGTCCAGATCCGCGGGGTGTCGATGCCGCGGGCCTCGTCATAGGCGCGGGCGACGTTGAAGGGCAGGCAATGCTCATAGATCGCATAGTCCGCAAACTTCGGATCGCACTCCGCGCGCACCGCGTCCCAGGCTTCCTTCAGGGTGCCGTTGCGGGCCGCCACTTTGGCCGCGGGGCGGTAGGTGCTTTCGACAAAATCGCGGGTGTTCTCGATTGCGGCATTGACCATCTCTTTGCCGACCAGCGCATCGCCGCGGCCCGGTGCAATGGCGTCAACGTCGAAAGCCTTGATGTTGTCGAGCGTGTCGCCCCAGTCGCCGAAATGGCCGTCGCCGCAATAGCAGGCGGAGTGGTATTCGACGATGTCGCCAGTGAACATCACGTTCTGGTCCGGCACATGGATCACGATGTCGCCCGCGGTGTGGGCGCGGCCCAGGTGCATCAGGTCGACCCGGCGGTTGCCGAGGTAGACGGTCATGTCGTCGGAGAATGTGGTGGTCGGGTAGGTCAGCCCGGGAATGCTCTCATGGCCTTCGAAAAGCCGCGGGAAACGCTGAAATTCGCTGTCCCAGTCCTCCTGTCCGCGCTCCACGACCATGGCGCGTGCGGCGTCGCCCATGATGATCTGCTGTGCGCCAAACGCGGAGGCGCCCAGCACGCGCACCGCGTGGTAATGGGTCAGCGCCACATGGGTGATCGGCTTGTCGGTGACCGAGCGGACGCATTCGATCACCTTGTTTGCCAGCCGCGGGGTCGCCTGCGCCTCGACAATCATCACGCTGTCATCGCCGATGATCACGCCGGAGTTCGGATCGCCCTCTGCGGTGAAGGCATACAGGCCCTCGCCAACCTCGGTGAAGGAGATTTTCTTTTCGCTCATGTCCCCTTGGGACGCGAATGCCTTGGCCATGTGTCTGTCCTTTCAGCGGTGCGCCAGAGGCAAGTGCGGGAGCCTCCGGCGGGTGTATTTGTGGCAAGAGGGAAAGCGCGGCTTACCTCTTGAACGGATCGTCCAGAGCAGCCAGCACGGTGCCGGTGCAGTCGCCGAACCCGATGGTGTAGCCATCTCCTTTGGCCGCGCCTTTCAGGGTCAGCGTGTCGCCGTCAGCGATAAAGGAGCGCTCCTCGCCACTGTCCAGCGTCAGCGGCTCCTTACCGCCCCAGCTGAGTTCCAGCAGCGAACCGCGGCTTTCCTTGGTGGGGCCGGAGATGGTGCCGGATCCCAACAGGTCGCCCGCGTTCATCGGGCAGCCCGAGGTGGTGTGATGTGCCAGCTGCTGCGCGGCAGAGTAGTACATTTCCTTATAGTTCGTCCGCGCGATGGTCGTGGCCTCCTTGCCTTCCGGTGCCAAGGTCACTTCAAGATCGATGTCATAGAGCATTGGGCCGCAGTCCTTCAGGTGGTCCAGCAGCTCCACTTCGCGCTCCGGCGTGTCGCAGCGGAACGGCTCCAGCGCCGGCTTGGTCACGATCCAGGGGGAGATCGTGTTGGCAGTTGCCTTGGCCTGGAACGGCCCCAGCGGCTGGTATTCCCAGGCCTGGATATCGCGCGCCGACCAGTCGTTCAGCAGCACGTAACCAAAGATGTTGTCATCCGCTTCCTGAACAGTGATGGGACCGTCCGAGGGTGTGCCGACGATCGCGCCCATTTCCAGCTCAATGTCGAAGCGCGCGCAGGGCGCCCACCGCGGCTTGTCATCACTCGGGCCTTTCAGCTGGCCCCAGGGGCGGCGGACATCGGTGCCGGAGACCACAACAGAAGACGCGCGCCCGTTGTAGCCGATCGGGATGTGCAGCCAGTTCGGCGGCAGCGCGTTTTCCGGGCCGCGGAACATGGTGCCGACGTTGAAGGCGTGGTTCTTGCCGGCGTAGAAGTCAGTGTATTCGCTGACCGCAAAGGGCATGTGCAGCTCCGCATCGGCAGCGGGAACCAGCAGGGTCTCCACCTTCTCCTGCTCGGCGGAGCCTTCGGACAGCAGCGCGGTCAGACGGTCGCGCAGCGCGGCCCAGACGGCGGGGCCTTCTTCCATCAGGTCGTTCCAGTAAGGGACGTCGAACAGCGGCGCATCGCCCAGCTGGATCAGCCCGGCCTCTTCGGCGGCCTGCATGTCCAGGATCATGTCACCGATGGCCACGCCGCAGCGCGGATCATCGCCATCAATGGAAAACACACCGTAGGGCAGGTTGTTCAGCGGGAACGGGTGGTCCGCATCATTGGCCGAGGCCACCCAGGATTTCAGCAGAGGCATAGTGTCTCCAGTTTCCGGATCCTCAGATCCTTTTCATCTTTCCGGAAATACTCCGGGGGTGAATGGGCCGGTCCGGCCCAGAGGGGGCAGCGCCCCCTCACCATTTCATTTCAGGCCGGGCGTGCCGTCGAACTTCTTCTCGATGTCGCTCCAGCAGTCGATGTAGTCATCCTGCAGCGGCGCGTCCTTGGCTGCAAATGCGGTCAGATGCTGCGGGAAGCGGGTCTCGAACATGAAGGACATGGTGTTGTCCAGCTTCTCGGGGCCGAGGTTGGCGTTCGACGCGCCCTCAAAGGCGTTCTTGTCCGGCCCGTGCGGCAGCATCATGTTGTGGAGGGACATCCCGCCCGGCACAAAGCCCTGCGGTTTGGCGTCGTACTGGCCGTAGATGTTGCCCATCAGCTCCGACATGATGTTCTTGTGATACCACGGCGGGCGGAAGGTGTTTTCCGCCACCATCCAGCGCTCGCGGAAAAGCACGAAATCAATGTTCGCGGTGCCCGGCACACCCGACGGCGCGGTCAGCACGGTGAAGATCGACGGATCCGGGTGGTCGAACAGGATCGCGCCTACCGGGCAATAGGTGGTCAGGTCGTATTTGTAGGGCGCGTAGTTGCCGTGCCAGGCGACCACATCCAGCGGCGAGTGGCCGATCTTGGTCTCATGGAACTGGCCGCACCACTTGATGGTCACGGTCGAGGGCGCCTCGCGGTCCTCGAACGCCGCCACCGGCGCCTTGAAGTCGCGCGGGTTGGCCATGCAGTTGGCGCCAATGGGCCCGCGGCCCGGCAGCTCGAATTTCTGGCCGTAGTTTTCGCAGACAAAGCCGCGGCAGGGGCCTTCCAGCACCTCCACCCGGTACACCATTCCGCGCGGGATAATCGCGATCTCCTGCGGTGCCAGGTCAATGATGCCCAGCTCAGTTGCAAAGCGCAGGCGCCCTTCCTGCGGCACCACCAGCAGTTCCGAGTCGGCAGAGAAGAAATAGCTGTCCACCATCGATTCTGTGACCAGATAGATGTGGCTGGCCATGCCGACCTGGGTGTTCACGTCGCCTGCGGTGGTCATCGTGCGCATGCCGGTGAGCCAGGTCAGGCCCTCATCGGAATGGGGCACCGGATCCCAGCGGTACTGGCCCAGCGAAATCACGTCCGGATCGACACAGGGCGCCGACTTCCAGTGCGGCAGGTCGATCTTCTGGTAGCGGTGCGAATGCTTGACCGAGGGGCGGATCCGGTAGGTCCAGGTCCGCTCCGGCGGGTCGGCGGTAAAGGCGGTGCCGCTCAGCTGTTCGCCGTAAAGGCCGTAGTTGCATTTTTGCGGGCTGTTCATGCCCTGCGGCAAGGCGCCAGGCAGCGCCTCGGTCTCAAAGTCGTTGGCAAAGCCGGGCATATAGCCCTCGTTCGGCCCCGCAAGCGAGGGAGCCTGGATCATTTTATGGGGATCGGCTGGCCGATTCATCGCGCGTTCCTCCTGTCACTGCTTGCGGAATATTAGTTGGTTTTGTAACTAACAAGGGAGAGAGGACGCAAATGACCGAAAAAGATGACTTCACTCTGCAGGATTTCCTGCCTTTTCTGCTGAACCGGGCGGCCGAGGAAAGCTCCCTCGGGTTTCAGCGGCACTACAAGGACCGCTATGGTATGCTGCGCACGGAATGGCGGGTGCTGTTCCACCTGGGCAACTATGGCCAGATGACCGCCAAGGAGATCGGAGAGCGGGCCAAGATCCATAAGACCAAGATCAGCCGTGCGGTGGCAAAGCTGGCCGAGAAGCGGTTCGTCACCCGGACGCGGGATGAAAACGACCGCCGGGCGGAGCATCTGACGCTGACCCCGGCGGGGCAATCCGCCTACCGGGAGCTGCGGGATGTGGCGCAGGAGTTCGATGCCAGATTGTGCCGCCAGTTCACGACCGGCGAGGTTGCGATTTTGCGGTATATGCTGCGCAAATTAGCAGGCATCGACCCGTAGACATCGCGAGACGCAATGCCCAGATAAGGCAGCGGAATTGAAGGTGAGCGCATGATACAGATTGATGTCAATTCGGGACCGCTGATTGCCTGGCTGATGGAGCAGGGGCTGCACGGGGCACAGCAGCAGGACCTTTTGCAGGGTTATTGCCAGCGGCTGTGCGATGCGGGCGTGCCGTTGTGGCGATTTCATGTGGCGCAGCGCGCCTTTCACCCGAAATTCGGCGGCATCGGTTTCAATTGGACCCGCGCAGACGGCCTGTCGCACCAGCATTACGAATACCGCGAGTCTCCGCGCGAGGAATGGCTGCGCAGCCCTTTCTTCCACATCCTGGACAAGGAGCTGGACGAATTCCGCGAGAAACTCGAAGACGGCGCGCCGGAGGAGTTCCCGCTGCTGCCGGAGCTGCGGGAACGCGGGGCAACGGATTATTTTGCCAAGGGCGTGCGGTTCGCCCCGCCCGAGGCCGGGCCGAACGACCCCGTTCACCCGCAAGAGGGCATGCTGGTCTCCTGGGCGACGGACCGTCCGGGCGGGTTCTCCAACCGCGAGCTGGACCTGATCCGCACCACTTTGCCTCACTTGGGGCTAGCGCTGAAATCCTCCTCCAACCGGCAGATGGCGAGCGACCTGTTGCAGGTCTACCTGGGCCGCGATGCCGGCCGCCGGGTGCTGTCGGGCGAGATCCAGCGCGGCTCCTCGCAGCAGATTGACGCGGTGATTTGCCTGTTCGACCTCAAAGGCTTCACCCAGCTGGCTGAGCGGTTGCCTGGAACCGAACTGATCGAGATGCTGAACGGCTACTTCGGCCTGGCGGTGGAAACCATCCAGGCGCATGGCGGAAACATCCTCAAGTTCATGGGGGACGGGATGCTGACCATGTTCAACCTCGGCAGCATCGAGGAAGACGCCCACGCGGCGCTGGCCGCAGCCAATGAGCTGTGCGGCAAGATCCGCGCGTACAACACCGAACGTGAGGAGCAGGGCCTACCGACCGCGGGCTTTACCCTGGCGCTGCACGCCGGCACTATCCTCTATGGTAACATCGGGGCTGAGAACCGGCTCGACTTTACCGTGATCGGCCAGGCGGTGAACCAGACCGCGCGGATTGCTGGGATGCACCGGTCGGTCGGCCAGAACATCATTATGTCCGAAGTCGTGAAGTCGGCCGCCAGAGGCACCAACCATGATCTGGTGTCTCTGGGCCGCTACATGCTGCGCGGGGTCGCTGAGCCGATGGAGCTGTACACCATCTACCGCGGCAATTGCGGCTGCGATAGCTGAGGCGCTGCCGGGGCGGGATTAGATGCTGATCTCGACCCCGGGCAGGTTCACTTCCTTCATCATGTCGCGCAGCTCCTGCCGGGCGGCGATATTGGAGATGTTCAGCTGCTTCACCCCGATGTCCTTCAGGTCCAGCAGCGTCAGGCCGCGCGGGAACAGCTCGCGGAAGATCACCCGCTCGGAGAAACCCGGTGCCACGCGGAAGCCGATCCGCTTGGACAGCATCTTGATGGCGCGTTCCATCTTTTCCTTGTTGACCATGCGCTGGGTGCCGACCCGGTTGCGGATCACGATCCAGTCAATCGGCTTCAGGCCTGCCTGCGCCCGCAGCTGCCGCGCATTCCACACCATCTCGGAATAGACTGACGGGCCGGTGATGCTCTCGCCCTTCTGGTCCACATGCGCCAGCAGGTCGAAATCGACAAAGCTGTCGTTCAGGGGCGTGATCAGCGTGTCCGCCAGCGAATGCGCGACCTGGCTCAGGCGCGTGTGCGAGCCGGGGCAGTCAATCAGGATGAAATCATGCCCTGGCTCCAGCGCCGAAACCGCGGCTGACAGGCGGTGGTCATAGATGTTCTCACCTGGCTGCAGGCTGGCCGGGTCGATCTCCGGCAGCTCGTGCATGTCCACCATTGGCAGGTCCAGCCCCGCCTTGGCGCAGAAGTCCTTGCGGTTTTCCAGATAGCGCCCCAAGGAGCGCTGCCGCAAGTCCAGGTCCAGCGCTGCCACCTTGTGGCCCAGCCGGGCCAGAGTGGTTGCAACATGCATGGAGACAGTCGATTTGCCCGCGCCGCCCTTCTCGTTGCCGACGACAATGATATGCGCCATGTACAGGTCCCTTTGCTCGTGCTTTGTTGCACGTCTTTAGCTTTGTGCCCCTGTATAGGGTCTGGACTCCGCCAAGAAAAGTGGTGCGCGCAGGCTGGTAAACTTAGTGTATCACCTGTGTTTTGCAGGTCCCGCCGGCTTGCGTTTGGGGCGGGCGTCACCGCCCTTTCCCGGCTTTCCTGGCACAACGGCCGCGCGCGCCTTGTTCTTTTTGCTGTTCGGCTTGCCAACCGGCGGCTTGGGGCCTTTCGCCTTGAACGATTTGGCTGCTGGGGCGCCGGGCTTGGCCATCCGCTTGGACGGATCGGACGCCCCTTTCGGCTTGGCGGTCACAGCCGGCTTGGGTTTGCTGGGATGCACGTCCGAACGCGGCTCGCGGCGCTCTTCTCGGGCCGGCTTTTCTTGCCATTCCTTGCGCGGTGGCCGGCTGTCGCCCTTGTCGCCGGATTTGGCGCGATAAGGCTTCGGGCCGTCTTCCTTGCCGCGGTGCGGCTTGGGCTTGCGGTCGCCCTTGAAGCCGCCTTTCGGACCACCAGGCCCGCGGCGCGGGGCAGGGGCCAGTTCCGGCGCTTCGGAGAGCCGTGTCAGCACCGCACCCGGTTCCAGCTCGGTCTTGCCGTCCAGCGCTTTCAGGAAGCCTTCAACCGCGCCTTCGCTGATCTCGGCAAATGTCTCGTTGTCCTGTACCCGGATCGCGCCGATGGCATCGCGGTCGATATTGCCGGCCTTGCACAGCATCGGCAGCACCTTGCGCGGATCGGCACCGGCTTCGCGGCCGCCGGACAGCGAGAACCAGACCGACGGGCCAAAGGCTTTGCGTTCCTTGCGCTCCTTGCGCGGTTCCGCCGTATCCGCCGGGCGCAGATCTTCCGGCGCTGAGTGGCGGCTGCGGAACAGGCGCAGATAGGTGGCGGCGATCTGCTCGGCGGAAAACGTGTTCAGCAGGGTCTGAACCCCTGCCTGTTCCTGCTCGGTAACGGGTTCCTGCCAGACAGGATCGGCCAGCATCCGCTCTTCGTCACGGGCCAGAATGTCGTCGGCCGAGGGCGCCTCGCAATGCTCCGCATTCAGCTTGGCCCATTTCAGCAGCCGCAGCGCCTTGGCGCGCGCCTTGGGAGGGGCGATCAGGGCGCTGACACCTTTGCGGCCCGCGCGGCCGGTCCGGCCGGAGCGGTGCAGCAGGGTTTCGTGGTTGGAGGGCAGTTCTGCATGGACCACCAGCTCCAGCCCCGGCAGGTCGATGCCGCGCGCAGCAACGTCGGTGGCTACACAGACCCGGGCGCGCCCGTCGCGCATCGCCTGCAGCGCATGGCTGCGCTCAGTCTGGCTCAGCTCGCCCGAAAGCGTCACCACCGGCAGGCCGCGGTTGGTCAGCCGCGCCGCCAGCCGGTTCACCGCCGCGCGGGTGTTGGCAAAGACGATGGCGCTGGGCGCCTCGTAGTAACGCAGCACGTTGATGATGGCGTTTTCCGCGTCCGCTTGCGCCACGCTCATCAGCCGGTATTCGATATCCGCGTGCTGCTTGGTTTCGCCGGCGGTCTTGATCCGCATCGCGTCGCGCTGAAAGGTCTCGGCCAGGCTGGCAATCGCCGGCGGAACCGTGGCGGAGAACAGCAGTGTCCGGCGCTCTTCCGGCGCTTCGCTCAGGATGAATTCCAGGTCCTCGCGGAAGCCAAGGTCCAGCATCTCGTCCGCCTCGTCCAGCACCACGCCGCGCACGTTGCTGAGGTCTATGGAGCCGCGCATGATGTGGTCGCGCAAACGGCCCGGCGTTGCGGCAACGATATGGGCGCCGCGGGCCAGCGCCCGGCGCTCGTCGCGCATGTCCATGCCGCCGACGCAGGAGGCGATCACGGCACCGGCCTCGCGGTAAAGCCAGCTCAGCTCGTGTTTAACCTGCAATGCCAGTTCGCGGGTCGGGGCAATCACCAGCGCCAGCGGCGCGGCGGCTTCGCCGAATGCCTCGCCCTCGCCCAGCAGGGTGGGCGCCAGCGCCAGGCCGAAACCGACTGTCTTGCCAGATCCGGTCTGTGCAGACACCAGCAGGTCGCGCCCTTCCAGGTCAGGCTGGGTCACAGCCTCCTGAACTTGGGTCAGGGTTTCATATCCGCGCTCTTGCAGGGCATTTGCCAGGGCTTGTTTCACGAGGGGAGCTGTCTTTCCCGCGGGGCACGGATCCGGCCCCAGCGTAAGGAGAAAAAGAAAGAAGGCTGCCCGTCCGGGGCAGCCTTCGGGAGTTTGAAAAATACGGCAGGCGGCTTAGAAGCCCAGGCCTTCGTATTTTTTCTTGAACTTGGACACGCGGCCGCCGGCATCCATCAGGCGCGAGGTGCCGCCGGTCCAGGCCGGGTGCACGGTCGGGTCGATGTCCAGTGCCAGCTGATCACCTTCGCTGCCCCAGGTGGAGCGCATCTTGATGATGGTGCCGTCGGTCATTTTGACGTCGATGAAGTGGTAATCGGGATGGGTGTCTTTTTTCATGATACCACTCCTCAGGCTTTCTTGGGCTTGTAGTTCGCGTCTTCTGCGATACGGGCCGACTTGCCGCGGCGCGCGCGCAGGTAATACAGCTTGGCGCGGCGGACGCGGCCGCGGCGCACCACGGTGATGCTGTCGATGTTGGTCGAATACAGCGGGAACACACGCTCCACGCCTTCGCCGAACGAAATCTTGCGGACGGTGAACGAGCCTGCAATGCCCGAGCCGTTCTTACGGCTGATGCAAACGCCTTCGTACATCTGCACGCGCGAACGCGAGCCTTCGGTCACCTTGTAGCCGACACGGATGGTGTCACCGGCTTTGAAGTCGGGGATCTCTTTCCCCAGGGCGGCGATCTGTTCCGCCTCCAGCTGTGCGATCAGGTCCATCGCAACTCTCCTAATCTGCCTGCGGTTCTTTCCGCAGAGGTTTCTGCCGTCATGAGAGCTCCTGGTCTTCACCGGGTCCCGCCATATGGCAGCCCGCCAGAGATCACGCCGTCTGTTCCTTGCTGCTGGCGGCAGGGCCCAAAGCGAAAACCGAAGAAGATTTTCAGGTGAGTGATCCAACAGCCAGCGGCCCGGAGCCGCAAATGCGAATCCAGACCGGCGCTGTATACGTCCGCAAGACCAACAAAACAAGTGCCCGGCTGCGCTGCTGGCAAGAGTTTTCACAAAACTCTTGCCAAATCTTTTCTCAAAAGATTTGGGGCCGCTTGTCCCCGTCTTTCAGGCCTCAGCCAGTCTGGTCGTCGACCGCGGCATCCGGGGCGTTTTTCTTGACTGACTCAATGCCGCCATCGCGGCTCGATGCGCTGGCATAGCTCTGGGAGGTTCCGATCACCTGGCCGTTGGTGGCCTTGAGATTGAACATATGCTTGCCCGCAGAAGTCTCCTTGCGCTCATAGCGCGCATCGTCGCCCGCGTTTTTCTTGACCGACTCGATGCCGTTCTCGGCGCTGGCCTTCTGCTTGTAGCCTTCGCTGGACAGAATGTTCTCGCCGTTGCCTGCTTTCAGGCGGAACCGGAATTCACCTGCGTTGTCGGTATAAAGTTCAAATTTAGCAGCCACCCTGTTCACTCCTAATTCTTCATGAATATGAGCGGACTAAAGCACGGCTTGGGGCGTCCGGCAACGGTCTGGCGCAGCTGGCGCCCCCTGGGCCGCATATCCGGCCTGCCGTTCAGCCTTCGTTTTGCCTCTTGCGGCAATAGGCGTCCCACAGATCCGGGCGGCGGGTCTTGGTGATTTCTTCGCTCATATCATGCCGCCACTCGGCAATCTTGCCGTGGTGGCCGGACATCAGAACTTCGGGGATTTCCCGGCCTTTCCATTCGGCAGGGCGGGTATACTGGGGGTGCTCCAGCAGGCCGGAGGAGAAGCTTTCCTCCTCGGTGGAGGCCTGGTTGCCCAGCACCCCGGGGATCAGGCGCACGGTGGCGTCGATCAGCGCCTGGGCGGCCAGTTCGCCGCCGGTCATGACAAAATCGCCCAGGGAGACTTCCTGGATGCCGTAGTGTTCCAGCACGCGCTCGTCGACGCCCTCAAAGCGGCCGCACAGCAGGGTGATGCCGTCGCACCGGGCAAAACTCTGCATCATCTGCTGGTTCATCGGCCGTCCGCGCGGGGTCAGGTAGACCAGTGGCCAGTTGCCCCGGGCATCCGCCATCGTGTGCTCAATCGCCTCGCCCAGAACATCGGCGCGCAGCACCATGCCGGCGCCGCCGCCGGCGGGCGTGTCATCGACATTGCGGTGCTTGCCGACACCGAACTCGCGCAGGTCCACGGTTTCCAGCTGCCAAAGGCCTTCCTGCAGCGCCTTGCCGGTCAGGCTTTCGCCCAGCACGCCAGGAAAAGCCGAGGGGAACAGCGTTATGATTTTGGCTTTCCACACCCCCGCCAGATCCGGCGTTGGCGTCATCAGCTCGCGTGGCTTCAGCGTGGGGCGGATCGCCTTGCGGCCATGAGATTTGCTTGGTGCTGTCATAATGGTGCTGTTTAGTGCAGTCAGATTTCCACGCAATAAAAAGCTTTGGTGTTTCGATGAATTCAGAACAGCCGCCTGCGGCAGCCCGGCACGATCCGTTTGCCGCGATGGACGCGGTAGAGGGCCGTGCGCTGGCGCTTTGGCCCAGGGCGGCCGCTGAAGCCGGCCTGCCCGAAGATGGGGCTGTGTTCCGCAGGATGCAGGTCAACAGCGGTGTTGAGCATCGCCGCTGTGTCTTGAAGGTCAGGATCGCGGATGGCCGGAGCTTTGTCTTGCGTGCCGATTTTGAGGCGTCCGATCCGCTTCGGCAGGCCAGGATTCTGAGCCGGCATCAGGCCGCTGCAGTCAGTCTGGAGGCGATGCCGGGCGTGTCTGCACCAGCGCTCCTGTGGCGGGACACGAGAAACCCCTTTGTCCTGATGGAATTTGTCCGGGGTGACACAGCACATCGCGAATTGGCGGTCGCAGAATACGGGTTCGGAGACCGGGGCAGTATTTTGCGGCGGATTGGGTCTGCAGTGGCCGCATTGCATGAGGTTTCCGCTGCCGGAGACCGGCAATTTTGGCCGAAGCCGTTCCTGACCCGTGTTGCAAACCAGGCTCAGGCGGTGCGCGACGGGCAGCTGCCGGTGCCGAAACCCAACAAGTTCTTGGGTCTTTGTGCTTACCTGCACCGGGCAGGGCGGCGTGCGCGGGGGCAACCCTTTCGCGCCGCGGTCGAGCATGGCGACCTGCATCTGCGCAATATCCTGATGTCGGAAACAACCGTCTCCTTTATCGATTTCTCAAACCATGATGGTATCTTCCCGCAGCGCGATCTCGCCAACATCTGGCTGGCCAACTGCCCGGACCATCTGGCCGCGGAGGGCGAGACGCCCGGCTTCGGGCTGGTTGCGCAGGCCGATTGGGAGGCGTTTCAGGACGGCTATGGCGCGGAGCTGGTGAATGACCCTGTGTTCCGCTTCTTCTATGCTCATCGCCTGTTCAGATGCTGGGTGGGATTGTGCCATAAACCGCCGGAGCAGCGCCTGAAAAGCGCGCAGGTCGCGGCTAAGGCGGTTCAGGTTCTTGAGGCGTTGCTGGCCGATGAAGACGACTGAGCAGCCGTCTCAGAGCAGCCCCTCGGGCGGATCGGCGATAACCCGGCCCTGGGATAGGTCCACGGTCGGCACAGCCTCCAGGGTGAAGGGCAGCAGCACCGCCGACTTCAGCCCCGGTCCGTGGACCTCCAGCAGGTCCGAGGCGCCATGGTTCTGCACCGATTTCACCGTGCCCAGAAGGGTGCCGCCGGTGTCATAAACCTCCAGCCCGATCAGGTCAGCGTGGTAGAACTCGTCATCCGGCAGCTGCGGCAGCTGATCACGGCGGGCAAACAGGCGCAGGCCCTTGATGGCGTCGGCGTCCTCTTTGGTTTCCACGCCTTCCAGCAGTGCGGCAAAGCCGTTTTTGATCGGGCGGGTGATGGTCAGGGAATAGGTTTTGGACCCGTCCTCATTGCTGAGCGGCGAGTAATCCTCGATCTCTTCCGGGACCGCACAGAAGCTCTTGAGCCGCACCTCGCCGCGCACCCCGAAGGATCCGGCAATTGCGCCAACGCAGATCAGATCGCTCATGGTGTCAGTCCTTTGCACAGAACCCCGCGCGCAGCCACTGGCCGCCGGATTGTTCGCAGAGTTCCACTTGATGGTTGCGTTCAAAGAAGATGCCCGCGGTAAAGGCCACTGCAACAAAAAACACAAGCCTTATCAACCGTCCCATGGGCGGTCTCAGCGGGTTTCGAGCGGCAGGTCCGCCATCCGGCTTTGCCATCCGGTTTCTTCCAGTTCCGGCGTGTCCGACAGCCGTTCCGGATAGCCGATGCAGAAGTAGCCGATCAGCTGCCACCCTGCTGGCACGTTCAGGTCGTGGTTCAGCTGCTCCGGATCCAGAACGGAAACCCAGCCCAGGCCCAGCCCCTCGGCGCGAAGGGCGAGCCAGAACAGGGTGATGGCGGTGACCACCGAATAGCGGCGCATCTCTGGCATGGTGGCCGCGCCCAGCCCGTGGCCCTGTGCGGTATCATCGTCGCAATAAATCGCCAGCTGCACCGGGGCTTCGCGCATGCCGGACAGTTTCAGCTCTGCATAACGCTCTGCTTTCTCACCGGAATACCCAGTCAGCGCTTGGGCATTGGCGGCTTCGAAATTCTTCAGCGCAGCAGCGCGGGCGGTTTCGCTTTCTACCCGCAGGATGCGCCAGGGTTCGCTTAGGCCCACAGACGGGGCAAGCGGAATGGCAGAGAGGCAGCGCATCAGCACTGCCTCCTCCACCGGATCGCTGCGGAACCGGCGCACGTCGCGCCGGAGCCGCATCAGCAGATCAAGCTGGCTGCGGAACTCTTCGGGAAAAGCGCCCCGCAGCTCCACGGAATTATTCCGCGTCTGCAGCTGCTTCGGCAGCCTCAGCAGCCTTTGCAGCTTTCTCTTCGGCGCGTTCCTGGGCTTTCTTGCCCGGGGTGCCTTTTTTCGGGTTGCTGCGCTCGGCCTTGGCACGGACGCCTGCTGCTTCCAGCATACGGGCGATACGGTCGGTCGGCTGCGCGCCCTGGTCCAGCCAGTGCTGCACGCGCTCCATGTCCATTTTCACGCGGTCTTCCGAGTCTTTCGGCAGCAGCGGGTTGTAGGTGCCCAGCTTCTCGATGAAGCGGCCGTCGCGCGGCATGCGGCTGTCAGCAGCCACGATGCGGTAGAAGGGACGCTTTTTAGAGCCGCCGCGGGCCAAACGGATTTTCATTGCCATGGGTACATCTCCTTTGATGGCGTTGTCCGGGGTATGCCCCGGTTGTTCCTGTTGTCTTTGTTATTCTTGGTGTTTCTTGTGATGCCTGATAACTTCACCGATGATGAAGTTCAGGAAAGCCTTGGCGAACTCAGGGTCCAGATCGGCCTGTTGCGCCAGGTCTTCGAGCCGTGCGATCTGCGCCGCTTCGCGGGTGGGGTCGGACGGGGGAAGGTCGTGTTCGGCCTTGAGCCGGCCCACCGCCTGGGTGTGTTTGAAGCGCTCGCCCAAGGTATAGACGAGGATCGCATCCAGGCGGTCGATGCTTTCGCGGTGGCCCTTCAGCAGCTGGGCTGCACGGGCAACGGGATCTTGGATATCTGTTGTCATCAGGTTCTCCGCAATGCAGCAGGCCGGGGTGTCGTCAAGAGGGTGCCGCGCGTGCAGCGGGCGTGCAACAGCTGTGCACCGCCGCAGTGCAGCGACATGGTATCCGAACGCCGTTCAGTCAATGGCCCAGCCCTCCGGTTTGAAGAGCGGGTCGGCGTAATGGGCAATTTCCATGTCGATGCCATGCGCGATCTGGCTGTCCTTCAGGGCGTCCGGCGCGGGGTGGCGGTAGACCGCATCATTGCCGTCGATGGTGGCGGCCTCGCGGTCCTTCTTAGCGCCCAGCCGTTCCGCAAGCCGGATCGAGTCGAGATTCTTGGGGTCGATATAGCTGACCGCGGTCTCCCAGCCCAGATTTGAATAAAAATGGCGGCGTGCGGCGTGCGCAGCCTCCAGCGCATAGCCCTTGCCGGCCGCACCGGGCCAGATGATCCAGGCGATCTCGCGTTCGGGCCAGCCTGCGGGCTGCCAGCCGCCGGCCATGCCGTAGGTTTCGTCCGTGGCCTTGTCGTGGATCATCCACATGCCGAAGCCACGGACCTGCCAATGGCCGATCTCGGCGGCATAGAGCATCCAGGCTTCGTAAGGGTTCAGCGGCCCGCCCATGAAGCGGGAGCGGTAGGAGCTGAAGGTGGCCTTGAAGTCCGGGTAGTCCTGCGGCTCGGGGCCGCGCAGCACCAGGCGGCGGGTTTCGATCACCGGGATGTCAAACGGCATCAGCGCGCTCCTTCCATGGGAAGGGCGCGGCCGGGCCGGGATATGACCCCGTTCAGGCGCATCAGTGCAGCAGGCCCCGTGCAGCCTGCGGGCCGGAAACCCGGACCGGCGGCATGTGGCGCCAGGCGCGGATGTTGGGCGCGGGCTGCAGGCGGAAGGAAACCGGCTTTTCCGGCCGCGCGCCGACGCGGCGGGCCAGCGCGATGGAGGCGTCGTTTTCTTCCGGCACGTAGGAGACGATAGACTTCCAGCCGGCCTCTGTGAACAGCCAGTCCAGGACGGCCTGTGCGGCTTCGCTGGCATAGCCCTTGCCGCGGCCCGGCTCCATCAGGTGCCAGGACAGTTCCGGCTCCGGCCAGCCCTTGGGGAACCAGGGGCCGACGAGGCCCACGGTCATTCCGGTGCTGCGTTCGACAACCGCAAACAGGCCGTAGCCATGCAGGTGCCAGTGGCCGATGATGGTGGCAATCGACCACCACAGGGAGTCGGGATCGTCCGCCGCATCAATGAAGCGGGGCGCGCCCGGATCAAGGAAAGCAGCGTTGGCGTCAAATTCCGGATCGGCCGGAGAAATCAGCATAAGCCGTTTGGAAACAAGCCGCGGATACGGTTTTTGCGCATCAGTCATCTTATACCCCTCTGCCCGGGCGGCGGGCCGCCCGGCAAAATTTTCACCCATCCGGTGAAGGAGTATCGGGGAGACTGCGTAATTTTCAGTTAAACGGGCCGCGCCTGCCGCGGCCGGACAAGCCTGGTTGGCGCAAATTTGATGAAAGCTCATGCGTAGGCCTCCATCCCGCCGTCGCAGGGCGCTGCAGGGGCAGGGTGGCGGTAAACCAGCTCGCGCCCGTGCTTGGGGTTGTCGAACTCATTTTCGAACACCGCGCCCAGCCGTTCGGCGAGGGCCACCGACCGGGTGTTGCCCGGAAAGATATTGGAGCAGAGCGCCGGCAGGCCCATCACCTCATAGGCATGGGTGCGGGCGGCCAGTGCGGCTTCGGCCATGATACCGCGGCCTTCACCAGCCGGGAAGGCGACCCAGCCCAGTTCCGGTTCGGGCCAGCCTTCGGGCTGCCAGATGCCGGTGATGCCAAGCGTCTCGCCGGTCTCTTTGCTGGTGATGGTCCAAAAGCCGAAACCGCGCATTGCCCAGTGGCCCACCGACATGGTGAACCAGCGCCAGGCCTCGTTGCGGTCGAGTGGCCCGCCAAACCCCCAGGAGCGTGCTTCGTCGGCGAAGAACGCTGCCACCGGCCCGAAATCCGCCGCCTCCGGTCCGCGCAGGACCAGGCGATCAGTTTCAAGCTGAGGGATGACGGGGAGCTGCATGGCTTACTTCTTCTTGCCGAAGCCGCTGAGGCCCGCGGGCAGGCCCATGCCGCCGCCAAGGCCGGGGAGGCCGCCGGGCAGGCCGCCTTTGCCGCCCATTGCCTTGGCCGCGGCTTCCAGTGCCTTGGGGTCCATCTGGCTGGGATCCATGCCGCCCATATCCGGCATACCGCCCTTGCCGAACATGCCCTTCATGGCCTGTTTCAGCATCTTGCCTTTGCCCATCTTGCCCATCTTCTTCATCACATCGGCCATCTGCCGGTGCATCTTCAGAAGCTTGTTGAGGTCGGAGACTTCCATGCCGGAACCGGCCGCGATGCGTTTCTTGCGGCTGGCCTGCAGCAGAGCGGGGTTGGCGCGCTCCTTCTTGGTCATCGACTGGATCATGGCAATCTGGCGTTTCAGCACCTTGTCGTCCATGCCCGCGTCCTGCACCTGCTTGGCCATTTTGCCCATGCCGGGCATCATCTGCATCATGCCCTCCATGCCGCCCATCTGGAGCATCTGTTCAAGCTGCATCTTCAGGTCGTTCATGTTGAACTGACCCTTCATCATGCGCTTCATCATCTTCTCGGCCTGTTCGGCCTCGATGGTTTCCTGGGCCTTCTCGACCAGCGCCACGATGTCGCCCATGCCGAGGATGCGGCCGGCGATCCGGTCAGCCTCGAAGGTTTCCAGGGCGTCCATCTTTTCGCCCAGGCCGACAAAGCGGATCGGCTTGCCGGTGACGGCGCGCATCGACAGCGCCGCACCGCCGCGGCCGTCGCCGTCCATTCGGGTCAGGACCACGCCGGAGATGCCGATCTTGGCGTCGAATTCCTCGGCCACCTCAACCGCAACCTGGCCGGTCAGGCCATCGACCACCAAGAGCGTCTCACGTGGGGAGACCACGTTGCGGACGTCCTCGACCTCCTGCATCAGGGTTTCGTCGATGTGCAGACGGCCGGCAGTATCCAGCATGTAGACGTCATAGCCGCCGAGCGTTGCCTGCTGCTTGGCGCGCTTGGCGATGTCGACGGGTTTCTGGCCGGGCACGATGGGCAGGGTGTCGACGCCGATCTGGGCGCCCAGGACGGCCAGCTGGTCCATCGCCGCCGGGCGGTAGACGTCGAGCGAGGCCATCAGGACCTTCTTGCCCTCTTTTTCCTTCAGCCGTTTTGCCAGCTTGCCGGTGGTGGTGGTCTTACCTGAGCCCTGCAGGCCGACCATCAGGACGGGGGCGGGCGGGTTGTCGACCTTTAGCTTGCCGGGGTCTTCGTCGCCGCGCAGCACGTCGACCAGCGCGTCGTGGACGATCTTGACCACCTGCTGGCCCGGGGTGACCGACTTGGTGACGGCCTGGCCGGTGGCCTGCTCCTGCACCTTCTTGACGAAGTCGCGGGCAACCGGCAGCGAGACGTCGGCTTCCAGCAGCGCGACGCGGACTTCGCGCAGGGCGGATTTCACGTCCTCTTCATTGAGGGCGCCCTGTTTGGTGAGCCGGTCAAAGACGCCGGAAAGGCGTTCGGATAGATTTTCAAACATGCCTGCGGCCTCCTGATGCCGGTTTCAATGTGTGGCGCCCCGTATGTAGGCGACAAGCGGTCCATGCGCAAATGCCCCCACGGGCGTAACACGCTGGTGGGGGGCGATCCCTGGCACGGGCAGGGACCGGAAGACTCAGATCTCCCGGATGTTTGGGCAGGCGTTACGCGGATTGGCCGCCGGAGTCAACCTTTGACGGGCCGGCAGCGGGAAGCCAGGCGTTGACCGCTTCTGCCAGCTGGTGGGGGCCGCGGCCGCTGGTGTGGGCCTCGTCCACCGGGTGGCGGCCTGCGCTCATGCCGCCGTCCAGGATCAGCACCGTGCGGTAGAGCGTGCGGCTGCGGCCCTCGCTGCGGCTGGTGGTGCTTTCCACCTCGGCGTGGGAGAGGTCGGCGAGGCGGTGCTCGACCCGGCTGTAGCCGAATACCGACTGGCGCCGGATCACAAGGCTGCCCTCGGACCGGTCGAGGATCACCTGCACCCGGCGCACAAACAGGCAGAAGGCGGCAAAGCCCATGCCGCCGCCCATGAGCGCAAAGATGATTCCGAACCAGAGATTCTCGCCGCCGGAGCTGGCAGCGCCGAGGCCGGCGCCGGCGAAAGCCAGAATGAACAGGGCGAGTGCAATACCGATGAACCACGGCGTGTCGGACAGGATCAGCTGCCCGGGCGTGTTGCGGGTGATTTTCATGCAGTCAGTTTACCCTGGGGAATGCTGCCATTCAGGGGAAACTGGCGGCGTGGCCGTCACATATGACCGGCAACCAGCGCAGCTGCACCACCTGCGCGCTTGACTCAGGGGGGCGGGCCTGGCCAACATCGGGAGGTTGGCCCTTTTGCCGCCCACTCACCGGCGGGGCCTGCCCGCACGGGCATCGAGGCAGATCTTCAGCACAGGCATGTCACGCGAACCTGACCGTTCGCGCTCCTTACCGGGCAGCCGCATCAGCCAAGGGAGGATCTGAGAACATGCGCGTTTTCACTATTCTGGGACCGTCGCAGTCCGGCAAATCAACGCTGGCTACGGCGCTCGCCAATCTGGACAGCGCCGCCGGCAAGAGGCAGGAGGTTGCAGGCGTCGCCGCTTTGCAGCCTTTTTTATTCATGGGAGAGGACTGGGCCGCGATCGACATCGCGGGCGGCGCCGACAATCTGGCGCAGGCCGGCCCGGCGCTGGCCGCCAGCGACGCTGCCGTCCTTTGCGTTCCGGCCGACGCCGGCGCTGCGGTGCTGAGTGCGCCGTATCTGCGCAAGCTGGAGGAGGCGGGGATCCCCGCCTTTATTTTTGTCAACCGCATGGACCAGGCAACGGACCGGGTGGCGGAAATCGTGGCCGCGCTGCAGGCCTATTGCAGCCACAACATTATCCTGCGGCAGGTGCCGATCCGCGAGGATGGGCAGGTTGTGGGTGCTGTGGATCTGATTTCGGAGCGCGCCTGGCAGTATCAGGAGGGCAAGCCCTCGGCGCTGATCGAGCTGCCGGTGGCGATGTATGCGCGCGAGCAAGAAGCGCGGACCGAGCTGCTGGAGGCGCTGGCGGATTTTGACGACACCCTGCTGGAGGAGCTGATCGAGGATCAGAAAGTGATGCCGGAGGAGGTCTATGACGTGGCCACCAAGGTGCTGCAGCATAACGACCTGATCCCGGCGCTGATGGGATCGGCGGAGCACAAGAACGGCATCCTGCGGCTGATGAAATCGCTGCGGCATGAAGCGCCGGATGTGGGCGTTGCGCTGGAGCGGCTGTCGCAGGACGGCAAGGTGATGGCGGTCGGCTGCATGGCGGATCTGGTCAAGCATCTGGGCAAGACGCTGATGGTGCGCGCGATGGACGGCAGGGTCGGAAACGGCCTGCCGGTCGGCGGCGCGACTCTGGGGTCGCTGACCGGTGTCGGTTCGGCGGCCATCACCAGCCTGACACCTGGGGACATGGGGCAGGTGGTGAAGTCTGACCATCTGAACCTGGGTTACGCCTATGGCCCGGACGGGGCGGCGCCGCTGCCGGACTGGGCGCAGCCGCGGCCCTCGACCTTCCGGCGTGTGATCACCCCGGTGCATGAGCGGGACGACGCGCGCCTGTCGGGGGCGCTGGAGCGGCTGGCGGAGATCGACCCGGCGCTGGTGGTGGGCCAGGATGAGGCCAGCGGCCATGTGCTACTGAACCTGCAGGGGCCGCTGCACATGCGCCGCATCAAGCAGGCTTTGAAGGACGAGTTCGGCGTCGAGGTGGAGGAAGGGCCGGTGCCGCCGGCACTGCGGGAAACCATCAAGAAACCAGTCAAGGTGCATCACCGCCATCGCAAGCAATCAGGCGGCGCCGGGCAGTTTGCCGACGTTGTGATCGAGGTGAAGCCCCTGCCGCGGGGCAGCGGCTTTGTGTTCGACGAAACCGTGAAAGGCGGCGCGGTGCCCAAGAACTACATCCCTTCGGTCGAGGCCGGCGCGCGGGAGGCGCTGGCGCAGGGCCTGAACGGCCACCCGGTGGTGGATGTCTGCGTGACGCTGAAGGATGGCAAGCATCATTCGGTGGACAGCTCCGACTATGCTTTCCGCACCGCGGGCAAGAATGCGGTGCGTGAAGCGCTGGCAGAGGCCGGCGCGGTGCTGCTGCAGCCGATCATGCGGGTGCATATCCATGTGCCGTCGGTGTTCACCGGCGGGCTGGTGCCGGTGGTGAGCGGGATGAAGGGCCAGATCCTGGGGTTCGAGGCCGAAGTTGGCGTCGCAGGCTGGGATGTGTTCGAGACGCTGCTGCCGATGTCGGCGCAGGATGACTTGTGCAACACGCTGGCCAGTGCCACCCGCGGCACCGGTTGGTTCAGCACCGATTTCGACCACTACGAGGAGGCGCGGCGGGCGGATTTCGCCGAGGCTTGATGCGGCAGGGCGGCGGGCGGACACGCCCGTCCTGCAGTGCTATGGCGCAAAACGGGGCGCAGGGGGCGGAACAGCTCTTGCGCCCCGCAGCTGTTTTTTGTGATCTGCACAGCAACCCGGACTGACTTGCGGAGTAGGATCATGGATGCGTCATCGGCCTATCAGGACAGCCTGCCCATCACCTCGGACGCGCTGCTGAGGCAGCTGGACGATTGGGGCATTGCCTATCAGCTGCACACCCATGTGCCGCTGCGCACGGTGGAGGACGCTAAAGGTGTCGAGGCGCAGTTCATGGTGCCGGGCGAAAACGCGCTGCGGCTGAAAAACCTGTATCTGCGGGACAAGAAGAAGCGGAGCTATCTGGTGACGCTGCAGCAGGACCGGGAGATCGACCTGAAGGCGCTGGGCGCAGAGCTGGGGATCGGCAACCTGTCCTTCGGTTCCGCTGACCGTCTGCTGGAGAACCTCGGCATCCGCCCTGGCGCGGTCAGCCCGCTGGCGATGATCACCGGGGTGGAGAAGGGGGTTACCTTCTACATGGATGCGCAGGCGCTGGAGGCGGACGTGATTTACATGCACCCGCTGGTCAATGACCGCACCGTGGCGATGAAGCGTGACCATCTGATGGCGTTCTTTGAGAAGGCAGGTGTCCAGGTGAACTGGGTCTAACCGATCCTTTCGTCCTCCAGCGCCAGATCCAGCGCGGCGGCCACATGGGCGGCGGAGGGGTTCACGAACAAGAAGCCGCCGGCTTCGAAGCTGACGTCATCGATATAATCGGGGAAGGCCAGTGGCAGTTCGGTGCAGGCCAGCAGGATAGCTGTGCCGGGCTGCGCGTGTCTGGCGCAGAAGCGCAGCAGGCGGTCCTGCGCGCTGGCGGAGGCGCCGCCGTGGAAATCCTCGTCGATCATGGCTTGCATTTCGGCAATGTCAGTGTCCGGCAGGGTTTCGTTGGCGCTGACTCCGTGTTCAGCCAGCACATTGGCGTAGTTGCGGGCCTGCATGGTAACAGCGGTGCCCAGCACCAGTGCGCGGGTGGCGCCGGTTGCGGCGGTGGCTTCAGCTGTGGTGTCGAAGATGCTGAGGATCGGCATCATCACACCCTCGCGGATCGCATGCAGCCGGGCGTGCGGCGTGTTGGAGGCGATCAGGGCGAAGTCGCAGCCCGCACGTTCCAGCGTCAGAATCGCCTCGCGGAAAACGGCATCAAAAGCGGCCCAGCTGGCCTCATCCCCCGGGCGGCCGCGCAAGGACCGGGTTTGCGCCTGCACCACGGATTCGATTGTGATCGGCGGCACTGGCAGTGGTGATCCCGCGCCGCGGTCTGCAAAGAACCGCCCGGCGCCTTCGCAGATGGCGCGGTAGTAATCGAGGGTGGAGGCCCAGCCGACGCCGCCGAGAATGCCGATCTTCTTCATCAAATTGCCCGCCGTTGAAATGCCGATGCGGGCAGACTGGCACGGCGGCGGGGGCCTGCCAAACGCAAAAAGCCGCCAGCTCTCCGCGGGGAGGGCTGGCGGCGTCGCCTTGGTGCAGGGGATCAGGCGGCCAGGGCTTCGATCTGGGTTTTGGCCTTGGCCAGGGCGCCGTCGGCGTCGATGGACATCGCGTCGGCGGCCACGACCTCAACATCGGTGATGCCGATGAAGCCCAGCACGTGGCGCAGGTAGGTGGTGGCAAAGTCGATGTCGGAGCCCGCCTGGGTGCCGCCGGAGGCCATAACGATGATGGCGCGCTTGCCTTCCAGCAGGCCGATGGGGCCGTTTTCGGTGTATTGGAAGGTGAGGCCCACGCGGGCGACCAGATCGATCCAGGCCTTCAGCGTGGAGGGGACCGAGAAGTTGTAGACCGGCGCGCCGATCACGATGGTATCGGCCTGTTTCAGCTCTTCGACCAGCGAGTCGGAGAGGGCGAGCAGCTGTTTCTGCTCGTCGGTGCGCTGGTCTGCCGGGGTAAAGTTGGCCCCCACCCAGGCGCCGTCCAGCAGCGGCAGCGGCGCGGCCAGGTCGCGGCGGATCACCTGGTCAGCGCCGAGGCGGCTGACGATCCGGGCCGAGAGGTCGCGGGTGACGGAGCCCTCGATGCGGGCAGAAGAGTCGATATGGAGAACGGTGCGGGTCATTTTCAAGTTCCTGAGCTTGTTGCTGTCAGGAATTTGGGGTATTGCAAATTTGAACGCAACGCCGATGAAATCACATCATTTGTGCACTGGCGCGCAGCTGGGCTGACAGGGAGACTGGCATGGAAAACTGGGATGAAGTGCGCACCGCCTATCAGGTGGCCCGCATGGGCACGGTCAGCGGCGCGGCGGAGGTGCTGGGGGTGCATCATGCCACCGTGATCCGCCACATCGACGCGATTGAGGCGCGGCTCGGGGTGAAGCTGTTTCAGCGCCATGCCCGCGGCTATACGCCGACGGAGGCCGGGCAGGACCTGCTGCGGGTGGCGCAGGCCACCGACGATCAGTTCAGCCAGCTGGTCGGGCGGCTGAAGGGGCAAGGCGATGATGTCTCGGGCGAGCTGGTGGTGACTTCGCTGGCGTCTTTTGCGCCGATGATGGTTCCGGCGCTCAAGCAGTTTCAGGACATGCACCCCGGGCTGATCATCCGCTATCTGACCGGCGACCGGCTGTTCCGGCTGGAATACGGCGAGGCGCATGTGGCGGTCCGCGCGGGCAATGCGCCGGATCAGCCGGACAACGTGGTGCAGCCCTTCATGAAGCAGCAGATCGGCCTTTATGCCGCCAAGTCCTATGCTGAAAAATACGGGATCCTGAAGGGGGTGGAGGATATCCCCAATCACCGTTTTGTCGGCCAGGATGATGAAAGCAGCCGGGCGCCGTTTTCGCGCTGGCTGCGGGCCAATGCCCCGGCAGAGGCGATTGCCTTCCGCTGCACTGACGGCTCTACCCTCAAGGCGGCGGTGCGCAGCGGGGCGGGCATCGGGTTCATGGCGGCCTGGGAGGCGCGGCAGCAACCGGACCTGGTGGAGATGATGGCGCCACAGGAAGACTGGGAGGGCACCCTGTGGCTGGTCACCCATGTGGATCTGCACCGGACCACCAAAGTGCAGGCTTTCCTGAAGTTCCTGAAGGAGCAGGTGAAGGACTGGCAGCTGTGAGCGAGGAACTGCGCGGGCATCTTGCGATGCTGACGTTCTCGGCGCTGGTGGCGGGGTCGTTTTCGCTGGGCGTCATGGTGGCGAATGAGATCGCGCCCGCGGCGCTGAACGCGGCGCGCTTTGGCATTGCCGCTGTTGTCATCGGCGCGGCGGCGCTGGCCACCACCGGGCTGCGGCGCGTCCATTTCCGCGCGCCCTGGCGGTTTGCGGTGCTGGGCGGGCTGTTCGGCGGCTATTTCGTGCTGATGTTTTATGGGCTGCAAACCGCAGCGCCGGTCAGCGCCGCGGCGGTGTTCACGCTGGTGCCGGTGATGAGTGCGCTGTTCGGCTGGCTGCTGCTGCGCCAGATCACCACCCCTTGGATGGCGCTGGCGCTGGCGTTGGGCGCGGCCGGGGCGGTCTGGGTGATCGTGCGCGGCGACCTGGGCGCGCTGGCGGCGTTTGAGATCGGCCAGGGCGAGATCATCTACTTCTGGGGCTGCGTGCTGCATGCCATCTATACGCCGATGGTGCGCAAGCTGAACCGGGGCGAGCCGGCCGTGGTCTTTACCTTCGGAATGCTGCTGGCAGGCGGTGCGCTGCTGGCTGCCTTCGGCTGGCGGGACATTCTGGCCACAGACTGGATGCAGCTGCCCGGCATCGTGTGGATCGGTCTGTTCTACCTCGCGGTCTGTGCCAGCTCGGCCACCTTTGTGCTGCTGCAATACGCAACGCTGCGGCTGCCATCGGCCAAGGTGATGGCCTATACATACCTCACCCCCAGCTGGGTGATCCTGTGGGAGATCGCGCTGGGCCGCGGCATGCCGCCGGGCATGGTGCTGATCGGGGTGGCGATGTCGGTGGTGGCGCTGGTGATGCTGCTGGAGGGTGTGCGGGAGCGGCAGCCTGCGTGACCGCTGCGGCCCCGGCGGCGGCGCTTGATGGAGGTCAAGGCGCCCGCGGCTGGCCCGGATACCATGACAGTCGCTGGAAACGCGCTCAGGTAACGAGGAGCGTGACATGTTCAAACACA
Organism: Leisingera sp. G5_S3_59_S7; assembly: GCF_054968485.1. Lineage (NCBI taxonomy): Bacteria > Pseudomonadati > Pseudomonadota > Alphaproteobacteria > Rhodobacterales > Roseobacteraceae > Leisingera > Leisingera sp. G5_S3_59_S7. Next base: position 37,680 of record NZ_JBQKUH010000019.1, on the reverse strand, counting down.
TCTTGGTCCCGGTGGACCTGAGACTGCCTGACCCGGTGTCCAAGGCACTGGACGTGGCGATGGAGATGGCCCGGATCGAAGGGGCGCGCATGACCTTGGTCAACGTGTCCGGCGGCACTTCCGGGGAGACCTACAACGACGACGCGGCAGAGGAGGTCATCACCTCGCTGGCCAAAAAGATAGAAGGCAAGATTGCCGGGCAAGCCGACGGGGTCAAAGTTGAGGGCATCACGGTCCACTCGAACGACGTCGCGGCGGAGGTGGACGGCATTCTGGCCCGCACGGTCGACGAAACAGGCGCCGACCTGGTGATCGCAGGCAGCCATGCGCCGCGGCTCTTGGATTATATCACAACCTCCCATGCCGGGTATCTGGTGCGTCATTCCAAAGCCTCGGTGTTTGTCGTGCGCTAGCCTTCTGGCTGGGGATCTCCGGCGTTGAGCTCCGCTTCCAGGAAGCGCTCGAACGCATCCAGGTTCACCGGTTCGAACTGGCCGAACCCCTGCATCCAGACCGATGCCCCGCGCATGGCGTCGGGTTGCAGCTTGCACCATTTCACCCGGCCGCGCTTCTCCTGCGCGATCAGCCCTGCCCTGGTCAGGATCGTCAGGTGCTTGGAAATGGCCGCCAGCGACATCTCGAATGGCTCCGCCACATCGGTCACCGCCATGTCGTCCTCCAGAAGCATGGTAAGGATCGCCCGGCGGGTCGGGTCGGCCAGGGCTGCAAAGACAATGTCGAGGGGATCGCTCATGCCTTCACTCCTATCCACAGCCCGGGGGTTTGACAATCGGTCCTGAGCCGTCATGGTAGCGCCTTTCAGGCGCACGGGGATTGATGGCATGGCATTGAAATACTGGCTGGTGATTTTCATCCTTGGCATTGGCTGGGGCATGTCGTTCATGTTCAACGCCATCCTTCTGCGCGAGCTGGGGCCGCTGTCCGTCTCGATGGGGCGGGTGGGGTTTGGCGCGCTGGGCTGTTGGATCTATGTGCTGGCGGCGCGCAAGCCTGTGCCCGCGGCGCCGGGGCGATGGCTGGCGCTGTTCGGCTTCGGCGTGCTCAGCTATGCCGGCCCTTTTGCATTCTATGCGCTGGGCCAGCAGCATATCGCCAGCGGCGTGGCCGGGATCGTCAACGCCACAACCCCGGCGATGGCGGTTGTTGTCTCGCATTTCTGGCCCAGCGGCGAGCGGGCGACGCTTTTGAAGTCGCTGGGGGTGCTGTGCGGCTTCCTTGGCATCGTGCTGCTGTCTCTGCCGCTGCTGCAGGGCGGCCAGTCGTCGGAGGCCTGGGCGGTGCTGATCACCCTGTGCGCGCCGCTGTGCTATGCCTTCTCAGTCAACTTCGCGCGCAGCTTCCGGGATATGGAGCCAGTAGTGCTGGTGGCGATTGCGCTGACCGGCGCCACCGCCGCGATTGCGCCGCTGGCCATCTGGAGCGAAGGGCTGCCGCATGTCACACGGATGGAGACCTGGGCCTCCCTGTTCGTGATCGGCTTTGTTCTGACCTCGGCGGCCTTCATCGCATTTTACTGGGTGCTGCCCAAGGTGGGGCCGACAAACATCACCCTGCCAACGCTGATCGCGCCGGTCTCAGCCTTGTTCCTGGGCACCTATATCCTGAAGGAGCAGCTGCTGGCGGAGCATCTGTGGGGCATGGCGGCGATCCTGGTGGGGCTGCTGCTGATCGACGGGCGGATCGTGCGCTTTCGGATGCCGCGGCGGCCCGTCCGTTAATATCAACCTTTCGGTTGAATATGGAATCCGGGGCGGTTTTGCGCTACCGGCGCCTGCGGCAAGGCGGCGCGGCCTGATCTGTTGCAGTTTTGTCCGTTTGTTTTCAGCGGCTTGGGTCGAATTTTAATCTTCAATCCTTGTAATTGACTCCTCAGCCCCTTGGCCTTAGCACCCTTCACAGAATTTCGCGTGAGGATGGCGCCCGTGACCAACGACGACCAAAAGCAGCGCATGGCGCAGCTGGAGGAGAAGCTGGCAGCGGCGCGTAAGGCCCAGGAGCCCAAGCCGCGCGCGGATGAGCATTATTCGATGGCCAATATGGCCTGGCGGATGGTGATCGAATTGGTGGCCGGTCTCGCGATCGGCTTTGGCATCGGATACGGGCTCGACCTGCTGTTTGGCACGCTCCCGATATTCATGGTGCTGTTTGTATTGCTGGGTCTTGCGGCCGGGGTGAAGACGATGCTTCGCAGCGCGCAGGAGATCCAGGACAAGAAACTGGCCGATGAGGCCGAAAAAAATGCGCAAGACCGGGACTGATCCGACGGGATCGGCTGCCGGCGACAGGAGAAGCGGACCGATGGGCAAAATATTCTTTTTCGCAGTTCTGGCACTGGTCGTAGTGTCGGGCCTGATTTTCGCTCCGGCGGAATCAAAGCTGGCGATCCACCCGATGGACCAGTTCATCGTGAAGCCGCTGTTCGGCGGTGACCACGTCTCCTGGTACACCCCGACCAACGTGACCCTGTGGATGGGCCTGGCGGTTCTGGCGGTGTTCGCCCTGCTGGTGCTGGGCTCCTCCCGCCGCGCCATCGTGCCGGGCCGCACCCAGTCGGTGGCGGAACTGGCCTATGGCTTCATCTACAAGATGGTCGAAGACGTGGCCGGCAAGGACGGCGTCAAGTTCTTCCCCTACATCATGACCCTGTTCATGTTCATCGTGATGGCCAACTTCCTGGGCCTGATCCCGATGTCATTCACTACCACGTCGCACATCGCTGTGACCGCGATCCTGGCGGCGCTGGTGTTCTTCACCGTGACCATCGTCGGTTTCGTCAAGAACGGCGCCGGTTTCCTGGGCCTGTTCTGGGTGTCGAGCGCACCGCTGGCGCTCCGCCCGATCCTGGCCATCATCGAACTGATTTCCTACTTCGTGCGCCCTGTCAGCCACTCCATCCGTCTTGCCGGTAACGTGATGGCCGGCCACGCGGTTCTGAAAGTGTTCGCAGGCTTTGCTGGCGCCCTGGGCCTGTTCAGCTTTCTGCCGATCTTCGCGATCACCGCAGTCTACGCCCTCGAAGTTCTGGTGGCCTTCATCCAGGCCTACGTGTTCACCATCCTGACCTGCGTGTACCTGAAGGATGCACTGCACCCGAGCCACTAAGGCCAGGATCTGAAAGCTAAGCGGGCGCGCCCGGACTGGGCCTGCCCACCCTAGAAATCACCACATTCCATCGTAAGGAGAGAAATCATGGAAGGCGATATCGCACAACTCGGTCAGTTCGTCGGCGCAGGCCTGGCAGCAATCGGTTCCGGCGCAGCCGCAATCGGTGTGGGCCACGTGGCTGGCAACTTCCTGGCAGGCGCTCTGCGCAACCCTTCGGCAGCTGCCGGCCAGACCGCAACCCTGTTCATCGGCATCGCGTTTGCAGAAGCACTGGGCATCTTCTCGTTCCTGGTCGCTCTGCTGCTGATGTTCGCCGTCTAAGACCTTAGGAACCTATTTCCTTACGGCCGGGCAGTGCGGCAAAACCCTGCGCTGCCCGGTGTAACGGCAAGTTCCCAAGGAGGACGACATGGCATCTAATACGCAAGACGCAGCACACGGCGCCGCAGACGCAGCGCACGGGTCTGCTCCGGGCATGCCGCAGCTGGACTTCTCGACCTTCGGGAACCAGATCTTCTGGCTCGTGGTCGCCCTGGTCGTGATCTACCTCATTCTGTCGCGCGTCGCGCTGCCCCGCATCTCTGCGGTGCTGGCCGAGCGTCAGGGGACCATCACCAACGACCTCGCCGCGGCTGAAGACCTGAAAGCCAAGGCTGTCGAGGCCGAAAACGCATATAACAAAGCTCTGGCGGATGCCCGTGCGGAAGCTCAGCGCATCGCTGCTGAGACCCGTGCAGAAATCCAGGCCGGGCTGGACGAGGCCATCGCCAAAGCAGACGAGCAGATCGCTGCCAAGGCCGCCGAGTCCGAAAAGGCGATCGCCGAAATCAAGGCCGGCGCGCTGGAAAGCGTGAAGGCTGTTGCCACCGAAACCGCAGAGGCGCTGGTGACCGCGCTGGGCGGTTCGGCAGACAAAGACGCAATTGCTTCGGCAGTTGCACAGCGGACGAAAGGATAAGGACATGCGCAATATTCTCGCCCTTGCCCTGACCTTTGGCGCAGCCGGCCCGGCGCTGGCGGCAGAAGGCCCGTTCCTGTCGCTGGGCAACACCGATTTCGTTGTTCTGCTGGCTTTCCTTCTGTTCGTCGGCATCCTGCTGCTGGCCAAGGTGCCGGGCCTGCTGGGCAACCAGCTGGACAACCGTGCCGAGGCCATCCAGAAGGAACTGGACGAAGCCCGCGCGCTGCGTGAGGAGGCCCAGACCATCCTGGCGTCTTATGAGCGCAAGCAGCAGGAAGTTCAGGCCCAGGCCGATCAGATTGTTGTTGCCGCCCGTGACGAGGCTGCCCGTGCAGCGGACGTTGCTAAGGCGGATCTGGAAACCTCCATCGCCCGCCGTCTGGCGGCTGCCGAGGAGCAGATCGCTTCGGCGGAAGCTTCGGCTGTGAAGGAAGTGCGCGACCAGGCGATCTCGATTGCTGTTGCGGCTGCGGATCAGGTGATCTCCAAGCAGATGACCGCCGCCGAGGCCAACAAGCTGATCGACGCCGCCATCGCGGATGTGGACGCCAAGCTGCACTAAGCCTTGAGCTGATACAGGCAAGTTAAAAGAACCCGGTCCGAGTGGCCGGGTTTTTTGTTGTGGCTGCGGGCACGGTGGGCGGAATCGCCCACCCTACCGGGTAAGCGCAGTTGCAGGGCGGGCAATCTGCCCACCGTGGGGTTTCATCCCTTCCCGGTCTCATGCTCCAGCCGCTGCCGGGCCACTTCGGCGTTGCGCTCAGCGCGCTGGTGGTCGGTGAGGGCCTGTTTCACATAGTCCAGATGCGCCTCGACCGCGGTGCGCGCGGCCTGCGGGTCTCGGGCCTGCAGGGCGGCGTTTATGGCGCGGTGCTGTTCCAGAAGTGCCTCATAGGTGGTGTGTTGCTGGAACATGATGCGGCGGTTGTAGAAAACGCCTTCGCGCAGGAGATCGAACATCGAGCGCATCATGTGCAGCATGATCACGTTGTGGCTGGCGTCCATGATGGCGGAGTGGAACTGGGCGTCGAGCTTGGCGGCTTCCTCGGAGGTCGCCGGGTTGCCGGCCGCCTCCATCTTTTCAAAGATTGCCTGGATCACCTGCAGGTCATAGTCGGACCCAAAGCGGGCGGCGCGTTCGGCGGCGAGGCCCTCCATGTCGCGGCGGAAGGAGAGGTAGTCGAACACCGCCTCGTCATGGGTGGCGAAGAGCTGGATCAGGGCAGGCGAGAATGCGGAGCCCAGAACATCCGCCACAAACACGCCGGAGCCGGCCTTGGACGCCAGCAGGCCGCGCGCCTGCAACTCGCCGATGGCGTCGCGCAAGGAGGGGCGGGAGACGCCCAGGCGTTCCGCCAGTTCCCGTTCAGCAGGCAGCCGTTCGCCAGGCGACAGAATACCGCGCAGGATCAGCTGCTCGATCTGCTTGACGACGGAGGCGGAGAGTTTCTCGGGCTGGACTTTTTGGAAGGGCATCTTGGCGCTCTGCTGAATTGGTCAAAACATATGACCACGCGCAAGGGGCGGCTGCAAGGGCGGGCAGGGATCACGATGGCTGTAACAAAAGGTCAGCTTTGTTGACTTTGTTTTGCACTCTCCTACCGTGGTCCTAGATCATGCGCGAGGAGAGAGGCATGCAGCTGAACCAGATCTTTGCCACCCGCAATGCGCGGATGAAGGCGTCGGAAATCCGCGAGCTGCTGAAGCTGCTGGATCAGCCGGACATCATCTCCTTTGCCGGCGGCATCCCGGATCCGGCGTTGTTTCCGGCGGATGGATTCGCCGAAGCCTTTCAGGCCGCGCTAACGCCGGAGCGTCAGGCGCTGGCGCTGCAATATTCGGTGAGCGAGGGCTACCTGCCGCTGCGCAAATGGATTGTGCGGGAGATGGCGACGATCGGGATTGTCTGCGAGGCGGAGAATGTGCTGATCACCTCCGGCTCCCAGCAGGCTCTGGACTACCTGGGCAAGCTGTTTCTGTCGCCGGGCGACACCGCGCTGGTGGGCTGGCCGACGTACCTTGGGGCGCTGGCGGCTTTCAACGCCTATGAACCGCGGTATGACCGGTTGTCGCTGAAAGGCAACCGAACGGCGGAAAGCTATGCCGAGGGCGCGGCTGCGGCGGGAAGTGCGGTGAAATTTGCCTATCTGTCGCCGGACTTTGCCAACCCGACCGGGGAAACGCTGGATCGCACCGGGCGGCTGCGGCTGCTAGAACTGGCGGACACGCTGGACTGTGCCATTATTGAGGACGCCGCCTATCAGTCGCTGCGCTTTGACGGCGAGCCGGTGCCGCCGGTGCTGGCGCTGGAACTGGAGCAGAAGGGCTCGATCGAGGACTGCCGGACGGTCTATTGCGGCACCTTCAGCAAGACGTTGGCGCCCGGGCTGCGGATCGGCTGGGCGGTAGCGGCAAAGCCGGTGATCTCGCAGATGGTGCTGCTGAAGCAGGCGGCGGACCTGCACACGTCGACCATCAACCAGATGGCGGTGCATGGCGTTGCAGAAACCTGTTTCGACGCACACGTGGAGCAGCTGCGCGCTGTCTATCAGCGCCGCCGGGATGTGATGCTGGCGGCCCTGGAGGAACACATGCCGGAAGGCGTGGATTGGACCCGGCCTGAGGGCGGAATGTTTGTCTGGGTGACGTTGCCGGAAGGCATGAACGGGGCGGACCTGCTGGCACGGTCGCTGGAGACGGAGAAGGTGGCCTTTGTTCCCGGGCAGGCGTTTTTTGCCGATGGCAGCGGCCAGAACACGATCCGGCTGAGCTTTTCCAACTCCAACCATGCAGCGATTGAGGACGGGATCGCCCGGCTGGGACGGTTGTTGCGGTCTGTCTGACTGCCAAACGGCTCCGGCTTGGCAAAACACCGCCGGATCTTGCAGGTTATCCACAAGATATAGTGTGAATTGAAACGTTCCTGCCCCGATTTGGGGGTGCGGAGCGTTGACACACGCGATAAGACCCGCTGAACTTTCTCGATACGGAATCACGAAGGGGCAGCTTTGCGGTTTTCCAAGCTCAGGCTGAACGGCTTCAAAAGCTTTGTTGATCCTACCGAACTGGTCATTGCCGATGGGCTGACCGGGGTTGTGGGTCCAAACGGCTGCGGCAAATCCAATCTTCTGGAGGCATTGCGCTGGGTGATGGGCGAGACCCGCGCCAAGGCGATGCGCGGCGGCGGCATGGAAGATGTGATCTTTGCCGGCACCTCGTCACGGCCCGCGCGCAACTTTGCCGAGGTGAGCCTGCAGATCGACAACTCGGAACGGCTGGCGCCCTCCGGGTTCAACGACAGCGACCTTTTGGAGATCGTGCGCCGGATCACCCGCGATGTCGGCAGCGCCTATAAGTCCAACGGCAAGGACGTGCGGGCGCGCGATGTGCAGATGCTGTTTGCCGATGCCTCCACAGGGGCGCATTCGCCGGCGCTGGTCCGGCAGGGGCAGATTGCCGAGCTGATCAACGCCAAGCCCAAGGCGCGCCGCCGCATTCTGGAAGAGGCTGCGGGGATTTCCGGCCTCTATCAGCGCCGTCATGAGGCGGAACTGAAGCTGAAGAATACCGAGGCGAACCTGCTGCGCGTCGACGATGTGATTGAACAGCTGGCGGCACAGCTGTCGCAGCTGGCCAAGCAGGCGCGCCAGGCGCAGCGCTACCGCGAGATCGGCGAAAAGCTGCGGCTGTCTGAGGGGATGCTTCTGTACCGACGCTGGCGCGAGGCTGATGAGGCCCGGCTGACGGCCGAGGATGAGCTGCGGGTGCGGGTCGAACATGCGTCAAAGGCTGAGGCGCTGGTGCGCGCGGCGGCGGCGCAGCGCGGCACGTTTGAGGAAAAACTGCCTCCTCTGCGCGAGGAGGAGGCGATTGCTGCCGCCGTTCTGCAGCGGCTGGTGGTGCAGCGGGATTCCCTGAGCGATCAGGAGGCGCAGGCGCGCCAGGCCATTGAGCGGCTTAGCAGCCGGATTCTCCAGCTGGGCAATGACATCGAACGCGAGTCCGGGCTGAACAACGACGCCGGTCAAACCATCGAGCGGCTGGAATGGGAGCAGCGCGAGCTGTCCAAGGCCGGCGAGGGGCACGACGGCCGGCTGGCCGAGGTGGCGGAGCTGGCGCGCGATGCGGGCTCGATCCTGCAGGCGCGCGAGGAACACCTGTCGCAGGTGACCGAGGATGTCGCCCGCCTGGCGGCCCGGCACCAGTCCGCACGGCGCGCGGTCGAGGACTGCCAGCGGGCGCTTGGCCGCTCTGAGGGCGAGGCGGAGAAAGCCCGCGCCGCGCAGGGCGAGGCACAGAAGGCTCTGGAGCTTGCGGCAGAGAGGTTCGAAGCCGCTGTGACGGCCGAGGAGGAGGCCCGCGAGGCCTCTGAGGCGGCCGAAGAGGCGCTGGCTGCCGCGGACGAGCTGCGGACGGAGACCCAGAGCCTCGAGGCAGAAGCACGCTCCCAGCGGTCCGAGGCCGAAGGCGAGCTCGGCGCGCTGCGTGCCGAGGTCACCGCGCTGGCCAAGCTGGTGGAGCGCGACACCGCCGAGGGCGGCCAGATCCTGGATGAGCTGACCGTGGCGCCAGGATACGAGAAGGCGCTGGGGGCGGCGCTGGCCGATGACCTGCGGGCGCCGCTGGCAGAGGCGGACGGGCCGACTGGCTGGGTCTTGCTGCCGGGTTATGACCACGATGCGGCGCTGCCGGACGGCGTGCAGCCGTTGGCGTTGTTTGTCTCCGGGCCGGAGGCGCTGTCACGCCGGGTGGCGCAGATCGGGCTGGTGGATGGCGATGCTGCCGCCGGGCTGCAGGCGCAGCTCAAGCCGGGGCAGCGGCTGGTGACAGTCGAGGGCGACCTGTGGCGCTGGGACGGCTACCGCGCCTGGGCCGAGGATGCGCCGAGTGCCGCTGCACTGCGGCTGGAGCAGCTCAACAAGCTGGAAGCGCTGAAGCAGGACATGGAGCGCGTCAGCGCCAAGGCCGATGGTGCCCGCGACGCGCATGAAATGCTGCTGCGCAAGCTGGACGAGGTGACGCTGGCCGACCAGAACGCCCGCCAGGCGCGACGGGTGGCGGATCAGCGGGTGGCCGATGCGGCCCGCGCGCTGAGCCGGGCCGAGGCGGACCGCAACCTCGCGGAGGCCAAACTGGAGACACTCGGCATTGCGGTCTCCCGCCATGAGGAAGATGCGCTGAATGCCCGCCTGCAGCTGAAAGAGGCGCAGAAGGCCTTGGGCGAGCTGGGCGACCTGGATCAGGCGCGCGGGGCCGTCGAGGAGATCAAGCAGTCGGTCGAAGCCGCGCGGATTACCATGCTGACCCACCGCTCCAGCCATGACGAGCTGCGCCGTGAGGGCGAGGCGCGCACCAAGCGCGCGCAGGAGGTGACCAAGGAGCTGTCGGGCTGGCGCCACCGGCTGGAAAGCGCCAAGCAGCGGATCGAGGAGCTGGCGGAGCGCCGCGAGGCCTCGCAGGAGGAGCTGGAAGAGGCCAATGCGGTCCCGGCGGAGATTGCGGAGAAGCGGGAAGAGCTGAACGAGGCGATTTCCGAGGCCGAGGCACGCAAGTCTGCGGCCACAGAAGCCCTGATCGCCGCGGAAGCCGAACTGCGCGAGGCGGTGCACAAAGAGCGGGAATGCGAGCGTCTGGCCTCCGAGGCCCGCGAAGCACGGGCGCGCTCCGAGGCGCGCAGCGATGCAGCCAAGGAGGCGGTGACCCAGGCCGCGGGCCGGATCATTGAGGCGCAGCAGATCACCCCGCAGGCCCTTCTGGAGAAGCTGGGCGTGTCGCCGGACGAAATGCCGGCCTCGGAAAGCCTGGAGGCGGATGTCGACCGCTACAAGCGCCAGCGCGATGCTTTGGGTGCTGTGAACCTGCGGGCGGAGGAAGACGCCCGCAGCGTGCAGGAGGAGCACGACACGCTGGTCGCCGAAAAGCTGGATCTGGAAGGCGCGGTGAAGACCTTGCGCGACGGTATCGCCAGCCTCAACCGCGAGGGGCGCGAGCGGCTGCTGACGGCGTTCGAACAGGTGAACAACAGCTTTGCCATGCTGTTCACCCATCTGTTCGGCGGCGGCGAGGCCAACCTGGTGATGGTCGAAAGCGACGACCCGCTGGATGCAGGCCTGGAGATCATGTGCCAGCCGCCGGGCAAGAAGCTGTCGACCCTGTCGCTATTGTCGGGCGGCGAGCAGACGCTGACCGCGATGGCGCTGATCTTTGCGGTGTTCCTGTCGAACCCGGCCCCGATCTGCGTGCTGGACGAGGTCGACGCGCCGCTGGACGACGCAAACGTCACCCGCTTTTGCGACCTCTTGGACGAGATGTGCCGCCAGACCGAAACCCGCTTTTTGATCATCACCCACCACGCGGTGACGATGGCGCGGATGGACCGGCTTTTCGGAGTCACCATGCAGGAAAAGGGAGTCAGCCAGCTGGTTTCAGTTGACCTGAAGAAAGCAGAGGCGATGGTGGCCTGAGTTTCTGCGCCGGGGGGATCGGTGCAGGGGCGCGCGAAACTATTGGTGGAGACACGAATGAATATTATCAAGGCAATTGCCGCCTGCGCGGCGCTGATGCTGCCGGGGGCGGCTGCGGCCCAGAATGTTGTGGCCACGACCGGCGACAGCGTGGCTGATTTCTTTAAGGATGAGGGCGCGACGGTGGAATTGACCACTGACAGCGTCGGCGATCCGAACGTCAAGGTCGAGTATTACGGCAATGACTTCTCGGTCTACTACTACGGCTGCGACAACAACACCAACTGCAACGCGATCCAGTTTTTCTCGGGATATCAGACAGATGGCAGCGTGCGCCTGGCCAAGATCAACGAGTGGAACAATGAAAACCGCTTTGCCCGCGGCTATATCTCCGAGGAAGGCTCGGCGCGGATCGAAATGGATTTGTTCCTTGGCGATGACGGCATGAGCCCGGATGACTTTGCCCAGGCTGTCAGCCTGTGGACCCGGGCGATGCAGGATTTCGAGACTTTCATCGATTGGTAAGTGGCGCTGTCACCGCATCGTGACGGCAGGTTCAAAATACAGACGCTAGAGTAGGGGCATGAAATGGATCATGCCCCTTTTTCTAAGCCTGGCAGCGGGCACAGCCCAAGCCGCGGACTGGGAACTGCGCCCGGGCGACGCCCCATTTGCGCTCTCCGAGCTGGAGGCGCTGCCGGGGCAGTCCTTCCGCTTTTATGACGGCGGCGAGTCGCTCTATGGCCGTGACGGCGCCTATTCCTACACCTACTCGCGGGAAAATGGCGGCGGCACCGCCTGGGGCACGTACCGGATTGCCGGGGACGGCAGTATCTGCGTGGATTTCCCAAACGGGTTTGGCCGCTGCGATCTGTATGTCCGCAACGGAAGCCGGGTAATCCTGATCACCCAGAAGGGCGAGCGGTTCCCGGTGCGTTAGAGCTTCTTCAGCAGCGCTGGAGTGGGCCATGCGTCGGCAGGCAGGCCGAGGCGTTGCTGCTCTTTCTGCACGGCAAGCCGTGTGCGGGCGCCGAGGATACCGTCGATATCGCCGACATTGTGGCCGCGTGCCTGCAGTTTCTGTTGCAGCTGCTTCATCTGAGTGCCGGTCAGTCCGCTGTCGGGCTGGCCGGCCTTATAGACGTCCGCGCCTTCCAGCCGGTTGGCGAAATAGGCGGCAGTCAGCACGTAGGTAAAGCTCTGGTTCCACTCGAAATAGACATCGAAGTTGGGGTAAGCGAGGAAGGCCGGCCCCTTATGCCCTTGCGGCAGCAGAAGGGAGGCACGCATGGAGGGGTCGGGCAGGCTGCCGTCACGCGCTGAAACGCCGAGCGCGCGCCATTGGGCCACGGTTTTTTTGCGGGCGGTGCCGGACAGCGTCAGGTCCAAGCCTTCAGGGATGGTGACTTCCTGCAGCCAGGGCTGCCCGGGCTGCCAGCCCAGGTGCGACAGCATCCGCGCACCGGACATCAGCGCATCGGCGGCAGAGGTTTTCAGGCTGACCTTGCCGTCGCCATCGGCATCCACGCCGTGTTCCAGAATGTCGCTGGGCAGCATCTGCACCATGCCGATTTCCCCCGCCCAGGCGCCTGTGGTGCGCTTGGGGTCGAAATTGCCCTGCCGGTACATCTCCAGCGCAGAAAAGACCTGCGGCCGGAACAACTCAGGGCGGCGGCAGTCGTGGGCCAGCGTCACCAGCGCGTCGCGGGTGTTGAAATCGCCCTGATAGCCGCCGTAGTCGGTCTCGAATGCCCAGAAGGCCAGCAGAACGCCGCGGTTGATGCCATATGTGCTCTCGATCCGCTGGAACGTGCTGTCGTGCTTCTGCGACATCTGCAAGCCGCGCTGCAGGCGGCTCTGCGAGATCAGGCGGCGGGAAAAGTCGACGAAGGGTTTCTGAAAAACACCTTGGGCGCGGTCGGCCTTGAGCACGCGGCGGTCCTGGCGGGTGCCGTCAAAGAAGGCATTGACCGTCGTGACGCCATAGCCGGCCTGCACCGCCTCGTCTTTCAAGAGGTTGACGAAATTCTGAAAGCCGCCGCCGCATTGGGCCGCCGCCGCTGCTGGCAGCAGGCTCACCGCGAGGGCAAAGGGCAATAGGCGCATAACTCTGGCGCTCCTTGTCATTCCGCTCCCACAGGGTCTTATGTGCTAGAAAAACACGGCGATGGCAATGGTCAGTGCCAGGGCAATTGCCCAGGTCTGCCAAAGCAGGGTGACGGCGCGGCTGATGGTTTCGGCGCTGGCGCTTTTGGCTCCGTCGGCATGAACCCAGGGGAAGTCCCTCAGTTGTCCGTCATAGGAGCGCGGGCCGGCCAAAGCGGTGTTCAACGCCCGCGCCATGGCGGCCTCGGGCCAGCCGGCGTTAGGGGAGCGGTGTTTGCGGGCATCTGCCGCGATGGCGTTCCAGTGGCGCAGCTGGCCGCCGGGCAGCGCAATCAGCAGGCCGGTCAGCCGCGCCGGGATCAGGTTCAGCAGGTCGTCCAGCCGGGCGGCGGCCCAGCCAAAGTCCTTGTACCAGTCATTGCGGTAGCCGATCATGCTGTCGGCGGTGTTGACCATCTTGTAGATGATCAGCCCCGGCAGCCCGGCGATCAGGAACCAGAAGGCAGGCGCGATGACGCCGTCGGACAGGTTCTCCGACCCGCTTTCGATGGCGGAGCGGGCAACTTGCGGTGCGGACATCGCAGCGGTGTCGCGGCTGACGATCATCGCCACCGCCTCGCGGCCTTCCGCCAGGCTGCTGCGCAGCCCCTTGGCGACCGCGGCGACATGTTCGGTCAGCGATCGCTGGGCGATCAGGACGGCAGCCACCAGTATTTCCACCAGCGCCCCCGGCAGCGCCAGCAGCTTGCCCGCGAAATAGCCGCATAGAACCAGCGCCAGAGCTGCCAGCACGCCCTTGCCGCGGCGGTTGCCGCCAGTGTTGAGCTTGCGGTCCAGGTACCCGACCGCCTTGCCCATCAGCACCGCGGGGTGGGTGAGGCGGGACCAGAGCCATTCCGGCTCGCCGAAGACGGCATCCAGCAGCAGGGCCAGGGACAGCATAGCGGCCGTGCTCATAGCGCCGCCTCCAGCCGGTCCCAGCCGTCCGAAGGCGGCAGGCCCAGGCGCAGATAGGTTCGGGAATAGGGGAAGATGCGGCTCCAGATATGGGCACGGGCCAGCCGGCGCTGCCAGGCGGCAGCATCCTCCACGGTGTAGAGCCGGAACAGGTCGGTGCCGCCGGCCAGGCTGGCGCCCTTGGCCAGAACCAGCTCATCCAGCCGGGCGGCATCCTGTTTCAGGCGGGTGCGGGTGGCTTCGGCCCAGGGGCGGTCCTGCAGGGCCAGCGCCCCGGTGCGCAAAGCAGGGCCGGATACGGCCCAGGGGCCCTGCCAGGTGGCAAGATTGGCAATCAGCTTGGGGTCACCGATGGCAAACCCCAGCCGCATGCCGGCAAGACCCCAGAATTTCCCGAAGCTTTTCAGCACGATGACACCCGGGCGTTCAGCCGCGCGGATCAGGCTCTGGCCGGGGCAGACGTCGCAGAAGCTTTCGTCGACGATGGTGAGCGGAGAGGAAAGATGTTCTTCGCTCCACAGGCGGCCGTCCGGATTGTTCGGGTGGACCACGACACGGGCCTCGGCCGGTCCGTCGACGCGAATTTTCCAGCCGCGGGCTTCGAAGGCGGCGGCGTGTTCGTTGTACGTGGGTTTGGTGATCTGAACCCAGCGCGGCGCGGCCAGGGCGGGCAGGGCTGCGATCAGCGCAGAAGCGCCCGGCGCGGCGAGGACCGCCGCCTCGCCGGGGATGTTCCAGAACGCTCGGGCCGCCTGTTCGAGGTCCGCCAGGGCATCGGCGTCAGGCAGTGCGCGCCAATCGCCTGCGGCAAACTCCGGCAGCGGGTAGGGATGCGGGTTGATGCCTGTGGACAGGTCCATCCAGCCGCTGCGTGTCCCGCCGAATTCGGCCATCGCTGCGCTGAGGTTGCCGCCGTGGTCGCGGGGCGGTGATGCGTTATCAAGCGGGCGTTCAGGCATCGCGGTTGTCACCGGTGGATATTTCTCTCCAGGCTGGTTGAATGCCATATGAGATTCCCCGTTTCTTAACGCAACCGGTTCAGTGCGTGAACTCCCTATTTGATGCAGGAGAGGCGGATCTGACGCCAGGCGGCGTCACGTCGCAGGCGTCAGCCGCGGCGGTGCGGTTCCATCCAGTCGATCGCGGGATTGACCGGAATGATACGGTGCGGGTTGATGGTGTCGTGGCTGTAATAATAGTGGCGCACGATGTGGTCCATCCCGACGGTTTCCGCCACGCCGGGCCATTGGTACAGCTCGCGGTTGTAGGCCCAAAGGTTCGGGTAATCCACCAGCCGCTTGCGGTTGCATTTGAAATGCACGTGGTAGACCGGGTCGAAGCGCAGCAGGGTGGTGAACAGGCGCCAATCGGCTTCGGTGATGCGGCCGCCCAGCAGGTAACGGTGCTGCGACAGCAGGTCCTCCAGCCAGTCCAGGCTTTCGAACAGGGGCACAACGGCTTCGTCATAGGCCTCTTGCGAGGTGGCAAAGCCGCATTTGTAGACGCCGTTGTTGATGGTGCTGTAGACGCGGGCGTTCACCGCCTCGATTGGCTCGCGCAGTTCTTCCGGCCAGTAGTCATCCGTGTTGCCGGTGATCCCGTCGAAGGCTGAATTGAACATCCGGATAATCTCGGAGCTTTCGTTGGAGACGATGGTGTTTTGCAACTTGTCCCACAGCACAGGCACAGTCACCCGGCCGGTGTAGACGGAGTCGGCCCGGGTGTAGACTTGGTGCAGATGCGAGCTGCCGAACAGGGTATCGCCCGTGGCGCCGTGGCTGTCGGTCTCAAAGGTCCAGCCTTCGCCCAGCATGTCGGGATGCACAACAGAAACGGAGATATGGTCTTCCAGTTCCTTCAGCTTGCGGAAGATCAGGGTGCGGTGGGCCCAGGGGCAGGCGAGCGACACGTACAGGTGGTAGCGCCCGCTTTCCGCCGCAAAGCCGCCCTCGCCCGAGGGGCCGGCACTGCCATCGGCGGTAATCCAGCTGCGGAACTGCGATTCGCTGCGCTTGAAGGCGCCGCCGGTGGAATCGGTGTCATACCACTGGTCGCGCCACTTTCCGTCGATCAAAAGGCCCATCGTATCTGCTCCTGCTGCTGTGCGGTTCAAACATAGGCCCGGCGGGGCCTTGCGCCTATGCAGCGCAGCGCGCAAGGCCTCTGCGCCACTGCACAGGCGCAACAAAATTGCGCTGCCGTGAAATTTCCGAAAAAGTTCACTTGATTTTATCTTTTTGTGACGCACCGTTGAATAAATAGATCCGTGGAAACCCAAGCATTTGGAAGGCTGCCGCTATGAATACCTACGTTCCCAAAGCCGTGCAGGAAGCGCTCGATACAGCCCGCCTGCGGGGGATGCGAAAGAAGAGCCGGCTGCGGGTGATGGCGGATAATGAGCTGTATCCGGTGTTGCGGATCTGGAAGACTGGGTTCTCTGTCGAGGCGGAAACCGCACCGATGCTGCGCGGGCTGGTCGATATCTACGAAGGCGCACGCCATCTGTCGCAATGTCTGATTGTCGCCAGTGAGGAAGATGGCGGCGAGATGCGGTATGAGTTCAAGCGCTCGACGCTTGCCTCCGACAAAGCGCCGCTGGATTTCTATAAGTCGCCGGACGCGCCTGCCGGGCTGATCCCCTTCGACCAGTCGCAGGGCAAGATCTGAGGCGGCAGGTCAGGGACGGATTTCCACCTCAGTTCCGACCTGCGTCAGACGCCAGAGCGTTTCCATCTGCTGATTGCTGACAGCAATGCAGCCGGCGGTCCAGTCGCCGGGCAGGGTGCTCAGATTGCCCGCCGCGTTCGGCTGTCCGTGAATGAAGATATCGCCGCCGGGGCTGACCCCAGCGGCCTGTGCGCGGGCCCGGTCTTCGGGCTGGGGATAGTTGATCCCCAATGACAGGTGATAGGCGCTGTTGGGGTTGCGCCGGTCGATCTGAAAAGTGCCCTCAGGGGTTTTGCCGTCGCCTTCCTGTTCCTTATCACCATTAGGCTCGAACCCAAGAGCAATGGGAAATTCCAGCACCGTTTCGCCGCCGCGGCTGGCGGTCAGGCGGCGGGCGGATTTCTCGATCAGGATGCGGTCGATCCGGTCCACCGCCGTGGCCTGCGGCGGTACGGGGCGCGGGGCAAAGGCCTGCCAGGCGGCCCAGGCGGCGCCGGTCAGAAAAACCAGCGCCAGCAGGCGCAGCAGGCGTTTCATTGTTACTGCAGGTCCGAGAAGGCTGCGGTCAGGCGGCGGCAGGCTTCTTCGACCCGGGCGCGCTGGGTGGCCAGGTTGAAGCGTTCCATGAACTCGCCGCCGGTGCCGAAGCCGTCGCCGGGCGAGGTGGCGATTTTTGCGTCCTCGCGCAGGCGCTTGATGAATTCCGCGCGGCTCATGCCGGTGCCGGAGAAATCGACCCAGGCCAGATAGGTCGACTGCAGCGGCAGGGATTTCAGACCGGGCAGGGCGTTGACCGCCTCGTCGAACAGTTTGCGGTTACCCTGCAGATGGGCGATCTGGGCGTCGACCCACTCGGCGCCTTCGGGAGAATAGGCGGCGGTGATCATCGCCACGCCAAGGGCACTGGGGTCATAGTCCAGTGTCGCCTGGCGATGGCGCATCGCGGACCTCAGGTCCGGGTCGGGTATGATCATGTTGCCGGTGCGCTGGCCCGCTATGTTGAAGCTCTTGGAGGGCGCCGTCAGGGTAACGGTCCAGGCGCGCGCCTCGGGCGCCGCCACATCCATCGGCACGAAGGTGCTGCCGGGATAGACCAGATCGTGGTGGATTTCGTCAGAAACCAGGATCAGATCGTTGCGCTTGGCAAACGCGGCCACCGCACGCAGCTCCTCCGGGGTCCAGACCCGGCCCGAGGGGTTTTGCGGCGAGCACCACAGCAGCAGTTTTTCACTCCCGTTCAGGCGCGACTGCGCATCGTCAAGATCCAGGTTGTAGGTGTCGCCGTCCCGCGCCAGCGGGCACTCGGTAACCTTGCGCCCGGCCTTGTTCACCTTGTGGGCAAACTCATGGTAGACGGGCGAGAAGATCACCACGCCGTCGCCGGGCTGGCTCCAGACATCCAGGCTCAGGGCGATGGCGTTGCCCAAACCCTGGGTGGTCAGCACCCAATCGGTCTCAATCTCCCAGCTGTGCCGGTTTTTCATCCACCACTGCACCGCTTGCAGATACTCCGGATGCTGCCAGGAGTAGCCGAAGACGCCATGCTCAGCGGCCTTTTTGACGGCCTCGATCACACAAGGCGCGGTCTGATAATCGGAGTCCGCAGTCCACATCGCCAGGCCGTCCTGCGGGGAGACGCCGAACAGCGCTTCCATCTTGTCCCATTTCGAGCTGTGGGTGCCGCGGCGGTCGATGATCGTGTCAAAATCCATATGGTGAACTCCCCTGTGGTTGGCAGCGAAGCTAATCGCTGCAGCGGCATGCGCAAGGGGGGCGTTGCGATGGGGCGGCTGATCGCATACATGAACCTCATGAAACGACAGATCCTGATCCATCCCGATCCCCGCCTGAAAAAGGTCTGTGCGGCTGTGCCGGACCTCAGCGACGAGTTGCGCGTGCTGGCGGATGACATGCTGGAAACCATGTATGCAGCCCCCGGCATCGGCCTGGCGGCGCCGCAGATCGGTATTATGCAACGGCTGATCGTGCTGGATTGCGTCAAGGAAGAGGACGGCGACCCGCGCCCGCTGGTGATGTTCAACCCGGAAATCATCTCCTCCTCGGATGAAACAAATGTCTATGAGGAAGGCTGCCTGTCGATCCCGGACCAGTATGCCGAGGTGACCCGCCCCAAGGTGGTGGACGTCGAATGGATGGACCGCGACGGCAATGCGCGGCGCGAGACCTTTGACGGGCTGTGGGCGACTTGCGTGCAGCATGAGATCGACCATCTGAACGGTAAGCTGTTCATTGATTACCTGAAGCCGCTGAAGCGCCAGATGATCACCCGCAAGATGCAGAAGCTGAAACGCGAACGCGCCCGCGCCTGAGGAAACCTACAGACATGACCGTCCGCACCTGCCTGCCCTGGCCTGACAAGCGCCTGCGCACAAAGGCTGAAGAGGTGACAGAGATCACCGATGAAATCCGCGAAATCTGGAATGACATGGTCGATACCATGGACGCGATGCCGGGCGTGGGGCTGGCTGCCAATCAGATCGGCGTGATGCTGCGGCTGGCCGTTGTCGATGGCTCCACGGAGCGCGGCAAGGCGGTGAAGCTTGCCAACCCGGAGATTCTGCACGCCTCGATTGAGCTGCGCGAGCATGACGAGGCAAGCCCCAACCTGCCGGGTGTGTCCGCCAGGATCAAACGGCCGCGGGCTGTCACCGTCCGCTACCTGAACGAGCAGGGCATGATTGACCGGCGCGATTTTGTCGGGATCGAGGCGACCTCGGTGCAGCACCAGATCGAGCATCTGAACGGCAGGATGTATTTTGACCGCCTGAGCAAGGTGAAGCGCGACATGCTGATCCGCAAGGCGAAGAAGCTGACCGGCTGATAGACAACACCGCCCGGCCGCAGGCCGGGCCGCGTCATGCTGGAAGCATGCCTCCGGCATGACCCGCCCCTTGGGGCAGCACGATTGCGCCACCCCGCAGGCCTGCGCAGCCCTTTGTGCTCAATAGCGGGACCTTGATGGGAGCAGGAGCACGATATGCGCATTATCTTCATGGGAACCCCTGATTTCTCGGTGCCGGTGCTGGACGCGCTGGTGGGGGCCGGGCACGAGATTGCCGCCGTCTACTGTCAGCCCCCCCGGCCTGCGGGCCGCGGCAAGAAGGACCGTCCAACCCCTGTCCACGCCCGCGCCGCGGCCTTGGGGCTCGAGGTGCGCCACCCGGTCTCGCTGAAAGGCGCGGAGGAACAGGCGGCTTTTGCGGCGCTGAACGCTGATATCGCTGTGGTTGTCGCCTACGGCCTGATCCTGCCGCAGGCCATTCTGGATGCGCCAAAGCACGGCTGCCTGAACATCCACGCCAGCCTGTTGCCGCGCTGGCGCGGTGCGGCGCCGATCCACCGGGCGATCATGGCGGGCGACGCCGAAACCGGCATCTGCATCATGCAGATGGAGGCGGGGCTGGATACCGGCCCGGTATTGCTGCGCGAGGCGACGGAAATCGGGGCTGAGGAAACAACTGCCCAGTTGCATGACCGGCTCTCGGACATGGGCGCAGGGCTGATCGTCGAGGCGCTGCGGCGCCTGCCGGAGCTGACGCCACAGGTGCAGCTCGAAGAGGGCGTCACCTACGCCGGCAAGATCGACAAGGGCGAGGCGCAGATCGATTGGTCCCGCCCGGCCTCGGACGTGGACCGCAAGATCCGCGGTCTGTCGCCTTTCCCCGGCGCTTGGTGCGAGATCGAAGGCCAGCGTGTCAAGCTGCTGGCGTCGCGCCTGGCGGAAGGCCAGGGCGCGCCCGGCGAGGTGCTGGATGACGCGCTGACCATTGCTTGCGGGACCGGTGCGGTGCAGCTGTTGCGCTTGCAACGGGCAGGCAAAAGCGCGCAGGATCCGGATGTATTCCTGCGCGGCTTCCCTGTTCCGAAGGGCAGCCGCCTGTAACCGGAGGCCGGCATGCCCATAATTGCCCTGATCATCATCGGTGCCGCGGCAGGCTTCCTGGCCACGCGGCTGATGCGGCTGGAAACCGATATCATCACCACGGTCTGTATCGGCATGGCCGGCGCGCTGGTCGGCGGGCTTGTGCTGCGCGGGCTGCTTGCAGTGATGGGGTTCATGGCGGGGTTCGTCGGCGCGGTGCTGGGGGCGCTGGTGCTGATCTGGCTCTGGCAGCGCTACGTAAGCAGATAACCGGGGCTGAGGCGCGCGGGACACAGCCGGAGCGGGAAAGCGCAATTCATGCTGCGCAGCGAAGCTTGTTCGATAAGATAGCGCAATCGCAGCAAAATGCGGCGGGACCCGAGGCAGAGAGCATCAGAGAATGACACAGGACACCGGCCGGAGCGGCACGCCGAATGTGGTGATTGTGACCACCATGAAGGACGAAGGCGCCTATATTCTCGACTGGATCAGCCACTACAAGTCCATCGGTGTCAGTGACTTTGTGGTTTTCACCAATGATTGCTCTGATCCGACCGACCACATCCTGCGCTGCTTGCACCGGATGGGGGTGGTTGAGCACCGCTTTAACCGGGTGATGCGGCGCGGGCCGCACAAAAGCGCGCTGATGTGGGCAGAGTACGAGCCCAAGGTGGCCGGGGCCGACTGGGTGCTGGTGGCGGATGTCGACGAATTTCTGCAGATCAACGCCGCTGACGGCACGCTGCCAGGGCTGCTGGCGGTGCGGGAGGACGCGGACGCTGTCTCCTTTGTCTGGCGGATATTCGGCAACGCGGGCGTCGGGACTGCGGACCACCCTGCCGTGCCGCAGGCTTTTGTTCGGGCTGAGCCGGAGGCAGGCCAGTCGGATGAGCACCGGTTCTTTAAAACGGCTTTCCGCAACAACGGGAAGTTTGAGCGGATGGGCGTTCACCGCCCCTTTCTGGCCGTTCCGCCGGAGGAAGTGAACTGGCAGCTGGCCGATGGCACTCGTCTGCCGCAGAATGAGCTGGAAGGCGCGCTGTATGTGCGCGGCAGCTATGGATATTCGGCAGCTCAGCTCAACCATTATGCGCTGCGCTCGCGCGATGGGTTCCTGAACAAGAAAGCCCGCGGCCGGGCCAACCATTTCACAGCCTCTATCGAACCGGGCTACTGGCACAAGTTTGACCGGAACGAGGAAGAGGACCGGCGGCTGGCTGACAATTTCTCTGCCGCGCTGGAGATCAAGGAAGACCTGCTGCGCGACGCCAGCTTGCGCGAGTATCATGAATCGGCGCTGGTCTGGCACCGCCGCCGCGGCCGCAAGGCCCGGATCAGCGAAGAAGGGCAGGCGTTTCTGAAAGCCATGGAGGACAGCCGTAAAGACGCCTGAACCAGCTTAGCTGCGCGGCGGGCGGCTTTTGTAAACCGGCAGGTGCCAGCCGAACAGGATGGAGCCCGCACGCAGGGTCCAGCAGACACCGGCGCAGGCAAGCAGGGCAAACCGCAGCTCAAGCCCCGCTGAAATTGCCAGCACGGCGGTGATGGCGCCTGCCATTGCGCAGGTGATGTACAGCTCGCCCTGTTTCAGGACCAGCGGCACCTCATTGCAGACCACATCGCGCATCAGCCCGCCCAGCGAGCCAGTGGCCATGCCCATCAGCACCACGATCACCGGCTCCTTACCCAGCGCAATCGCTGCGCCAGTGCCTGCCGACACCGCAATCGCCAAGGCGAAACTGTCCAGCCAGATCACCCAGCGCATCCGGCTTTCCACCAGATGCGCGGTGAAGAACACCGCCACTGCGGCACTGGCTGCGAGCAGGATGTGATTGGGGTCACCGACCCAAAACACCGGATCCCGGTTCAAGAGGAGATCGCGCACCGTGCCGCCGCCGACCGCCGTCAGGCAGGCGACGAAGGCAAAGCCCACGATGTCGAGCTGCGCCCGGCTGGCGACCAGCGCTCCGGTCAGGGCAAAGACCAGCACCGAGGCGTAATCGAGCAGGGTCAGAAAGCTCATGCGGCAGCCCCGCGCATCAGGCGCTTTTCCTCTTGAAGGGGGCCATGCCGGCGCGGGCCAGTTCATCGGCGCGCTCGTTTTCAGGGTGTCCTGCGTGGCCCTTGACCCATTCCCATGTCACCTTGTGGCGGCGCTGGGCCTCATCCAAGCGCTTCCACAGCTCGACGTTTTTTACGGGTTTCTTGCTGGACGTCTTCCAGCCGTTCTTCTTCCAGCCGTGGATCCAGCCGGTGACGCCGTTCTTCACGTAGGCAGAGTCGGTAACCACGGTGATCGTGGAAGGCCGCGCGAGGCTCTCCAGCGCGTTGATCGCCGCCAAGAGTTCCATCCGGTTGTTGGTGGTCTCGGCCTCGCCGCCCTTCATCTCTTTCTCTTTGACGACGGTGCCGCCATCCATCGCACGCAGCAGTGCACCCCATCCGCCGGGGCCGGGATTTCCGGAACAGGCGCCGTCAGTATAGGCAAACAGCTCAGCCATGGGCGGTCAGGATCACGTAGGTTTCCATTCCGCCGGCCAGGCCCTGGCCATTGCCGCGGCGGGACCGGGTCACGGTGAAGCCCGCGTTTTGAAGCAGATTTTTCAATTCGTCCTCGTTGTAATAGGCGTAGAAACGTCCCAGTTTGTCACGCCCCTCGCTGTCTCCGAGCTTCATGCCAATATGGAAGATGCCACCGGGGTTCAAGGCACGATGGATGCGGGTCAGATGACCGGGGAGATCGGCCCGCGGCGCATGCAGCAGGCTGAAGTTGGCCCAGATGCCATCAAAGCCGCTTTTGCTCTCCAGCGCTTCGAATTCGGCAACTTCCACCTCAATCCCGAAATCCGATTTTGCCAGTTCGGCCATTTCAGCGGAGGCATCCATGGCCGAAACCTCAAAGCCCTGCGCCTTGAAGCGTGCCGCCCAATGGCCCGGACCGCAGCCCAGATCCAGGACACGGGCGGCGGCCGGCAATAGGGAAGTGAAGGCTTCAAAATCCGGATCGTGGAACCTGTCATCGGACCGCGCGAAACCATCCGCGTATGCCTGCGCTGCCTGGGCATAGACCTCCAGTGTTTGCCGGTCGCTCATCTGCCATCTCCGCGTTTAGCTGTCAGGCGCGTTCTGCCGCAAGCCGGACGGCAAGGCCCGCAAACACGGCGGCAAAGCCGCGGCTCATCCACTTCAGCGCCCGTTCGCTGCTCAGGAAGTACGTGCGGGCCTGGGATGCAAACAGCCCATAGAGCACAAAGATGGCATAGGTCATCGCCATGAACACCAGCCCCAGGACGGACATTTCCAGCGTGGCGCTGGCTGGGTTGCCGCTCAGGAACGGCGGCAGCAGCGCCAGAAAGAACACCGACAGCTTGGGATTCAGGATGTTGATCAGCGCGCCGCGCCAGGCGATTTTCCAGCCCGGCTGGCTGGTGCGTTTCGAATCCACCGCCAGCACACCGCCGCTGCGCAAGGCCTGCCAGGCAAGGTACAGCAGATAGGCAACGCCTGCGGCCTTGACGATCTGGAACAGCAGCGCAGAGCTGTGCAGCACCGCCGCCAGCCCCAGCGTGGCAGCGGCCAAGTGCGGGACGATGCCGAATGTGCAGCCGGCGGCGGCCCAGATGGAGGCCCGCCAGCCTTGGCCAAGTCCCAACGCCAGCGTGTAGATGACACCCGTGCCGGGCGCTAGGACGACGACAAAGGCGGTAATCAGAAAGTGCAGAGTGACCATGTATGCGGCTCCAGAAAATGCCCCGGGACTAATGCGTAACACGATTAGCCCGCGGCGGGAGTGTTTTCTGTAACCTGGGTCGCTTTCAGGGTGCGTGCGTTTACGCAGGCTGCCGTAAGACGCGCGGCACCTTGAATTCCACCGTTTCCACCGCGGTCTCCACGATTTCCACGGTCACGTCGTACCGTGCCCGGAAGGCGTCGATCACTTCATTGACCAGCAGTTCGGGGGCGGAGGCGCCGGCGGTGATGGCGACGGAGCGGATGCCCTCCAGGGCGCGCCAGTCAATGTTTTCGGCGCGCTGCACCAACTGGGCATAATCACAGCCGTTCTTGGCGCCGACCTCAACCAGGCGGCGCGAGTTGGAGGAGTTCGGCGCGCCGACCACCAGCAGGGCGTCTGCTTTGGGGGCTACCGACTTCACCGCCTCCTGGCGGTTGGTGGTGGCATAACAGATGTCTTCCTTGTGCGGGCCGATGATGTTTGGGAAACGCTCCTCCAGCGCCGCGACGATGCCCTTGGTGTCATCGACCGACAGGGTGGTCTGAGTCACATAAGCCAAACTGTCCGGGTCGCGCACCTCCACCGTGGCCACGTCCGCGACGGTCTCCACCAGCAGTACCTCGCCCTCCGGCAGCTGGCCCATTGTGCCGATGGTTTCCGGGTGGCCCTTGTGGCCGATCATGATCATCTGCAGGCCGTTTTCCGCGTGGCGCTGGGCCTCGATATGCACCTTGGAGACCAGCGGGCAGGTGGCATCGACATAGATCATCTCGCGCGCCTCAGCCGCGGCAGGCACCGATTTCGGCACCCCGTGCGCGGAAAAAATCACCGGCCGGTCGTCCGGGCATTCGTCCAGCTCCTCGACAAACACCGCGCCTTTTTCCCGCAAGCTGTCGACCACGTATTTATTGTGCACGATCTCGTGGCGCACATAGACCGGCGCACCCCATTTGCCGATCGCCATTTCGACAATCTTGATGGCGCGGTCCACACCGGCGCAAAAGCCGCGCGGCGCGGCGAGGTAGAGGGTCAGGGCTGGCTTGGTCATAGGCGTCTCCTTGCGCGCCAGAGGTAAGCGGTTCAGGCGGCAAGGTCCAGTGCCCGGGCGGCATCACAGGTTTGTGATTGGAGGTTCCCGCGGGGGAAGGCGGCAAAAGCCCGCCTTGGACAGCAACAGGGACAGCAACAGGCATGAGGGCAGCATGAAGCAGATGATTGCCTTTACTGCTGCGGCCGCGGTAGCGGCAGCTGCATATTACTGGCTGGCGGAGAGCGATCCGCAGGCCGCCGGGATCCTTCCCTATCAGGATCCGGAAGCGGTGGCCTTGGGCGAGGCGGTGTATCTGGACCACTGTTCCAGCTGCCACGGAGCGGACCTGCAAGGCGAGCCCAATTGGCAGCAGCGGGACAGCGAGGGCTATCTGCCTGCGCCGCCGCAGGACGAAAGCGGCCACACCTGGCATCACACGGACGCGCAGCTGCTGCAGATCACTAGGCACGGCGTTGCGCAGCTGGTCGGCAATGGCTACCGCAGCCGCATGGGCGGCTATGCCGGTGTGCTGACTGAGGAGGAGATGCTGGCGGTGCTGGCCTATATCAAAAGCCGCTGGCCCGCTGAGGTAATCGCCCGTCACAACCAGTTAAACAGCCAGGCAGGCGATTGATTTGCTCCGGAACAGGCGCCGCCCCATCTGGCGCCTTGCTCCGGATATGAAGCAGTTGGACCTGCTTAGCCGTGCGCGACGGTTGCCGAGCGCTGATCGCTTTGCTCGCGCGGCGGGCGGCCGATCACGTCGCGCAGCTCTTCCAGCTCGATGAAATTGTCGGCCTGGCGGCGCAGATCGTCAGAGATCATCGGTGGCTGGCTGCGGATGGTCGAGACCACCGAAACCCGCACGCCCTGGCGCTGCAGGCTGGCAATCAGCGGCCGGAAATCGCCATCGCCCGAGAACAGCACGATATGGTCCACCCGCGGCGCCAGTTCCATGGCGTCGACGGTCAGCTCGATATCCATGTTGCCTTTGACTTTGCGGCGGCCCAGGCTGTCGGTGTATTCCTTGGCAGGCTTGGTGACCATGGTGAAGCCGTTGTAATGCAGCCAGTCAACCAGTGGCCGGATCGGAGAATATTCGTCATTCTCCAGCAGGGCAGTGTAATAAAAGGCGCGCAGCAGCTTGCCGCGGCGCATGAATTCCTGCCGCAGAAGCTTGTAGTCGATGTCGAACCCGAGCGCCTTGGCCGCGGCGTACAGGTTTGACCCGTCTATGAACAGCGCAAGCCGTTCGTCTTTGTAAAACATCAAATGTTCCTTCCGGTATATCCGCCTCAGCCTTGAGTTCCGTGAGTGTGAGCTTGAAATCGGCGAAACGGGTGGACTTAATGTAAGTTATTTGTCATCTGCCGCAAGTATACTGCCATTCTGAAATAGGGTCAAAAATGGCCGCAAACCGGAAACTGTCGCTAATCGCACTTGGCGGTAACCTGCCAGTTGACGCTAATGCGCCGCAAGTCACCTTGTCAAAGGCCATCGCTGCCCTGCAGGCGGAGGATGTGAGGCTGCGCAGCGTCTCGCGGTTCTTCCGCACGCCCTGCTTTCCGGCCGGTGCAGGTCCTGATTATGTGAACGCCGCGGTGGCGGTCGAAACAGCCCTGTCCGCGGGCGATCTGCTGGCGCGGCTGCATGAAGTTGAAGCGCAGTTTGCCCGGGTGCGGGAGCAGCGCTGGGGCATGCGCACGCTGGATCTGGATCTGCTGGATCACGGCGGCGCGGTTCTGCCGGACGCCGCGGGGTATGCCCGCTGGCAGGGGCTGCCGCTGGAGCGACAGATGCAGGAGGCGCCGGGGCAGCTGATCCTGCCGCATCCGCGCATCCAGGACCGGGCCTTTGTGCTGGTGCCGCTCAAGGATATCGCACCGCGCTGGCGGCATCCGGTGCTGCAGAAAACCGTGACGCAGATGCTGGCAGACCTGCCGCCGGAAGAGGTGGCGGAGGTTGTCCCTCTGTAACCCGCGCGATGCGGTGTTTTCCGCCCTTGTCAAGAGAAAGATTTGGGCGTAAATGTCTGCCTTCTGGACCAGGAATGAATTGGAGAGTCGCTGATGGCCCGCGTGACGGTTGAAGATTGCGTAGACAAGGTGCCCAACCGCTTTGAGCTGGTGATGCTTGCAGCGCACCGTGCCCGCGAGATCTCGGCTGGTGCCCCGATCACCGTTGAGCGTGACAACGACAAGAACCCGGTCGTGTCCCTGCGCGAGATTGCCGAAGAGACCCAGAGCGCCGACGAGCTGCGCGAGCGTCTGATCGAGAGCAACCAGACCCAGATCGAGGTTGATGAGCCGGAAGAGGATTCCATGGCTCTGCTGATGGGCGCGGATGGCGACAAGCCCGCCGAAGACGACATGTCGGAAGAGAAACTGCTGCGCGCGCTGATGGAGGCCCAAGGCCAGGGCTGAGGCGCGCGTCTGGAATTTGAGGCTGCGGACCGGACATGATTTCCCCTGACGACCTGATTGCTCTGGTCCGCAACTACAATCCCAAGACCAATGCGGAACGGATCGCCGAGGCCTATGCCTTTGGCGAACGGATGCATGAGGGGCAGTTCCGCCACTCGGGCGAGCCCTATTTTACGCATCCGGTGGCAGTTGCCGCGATCCTGACCGAACAGCGTCTGGATGATGCCACCATCATCACCGCGCTGCTGCACGACACCATCGAAGATACCAAGGCCTCGTACGAGGAAGTTGCCCGCCGCTTTGGCGGCGAGGTCGCGATGCTGGTCGATGGCGTCACCAAGCTGACCAACCTGCAACTGTCCAGCCGCGAGACTAAGCAGGCGGAAAACTTCCGCAAGCTGTTCATGGCGATGTCCAAGGACCTGCGGGTGATCCTGGTTAAGCTCGCCGACCGTCTGCACAACATGCGCACCATCAAGGCGATGCGCCCCGAGAAGCAGGCCCAGAAGGCCCGCGAGACGATGGATATCTATGCGCCGCTGGCAGGCCGCATGGGCATGCAGTGGATGCGCGAGGAGCTGGAGGATCTGGCCTTCCGCGTGCTGAACCCGGAAGGGCGCCAGTCGATCATCCGCCGCTTTGTGACCCTGCAGCGCGAAACCGGCGACGTAATCCACCGGATCACCGGCGACATGCGGCTGGAGCTGGAAAAAGCCGGGATCGAGGCAGAGGTCTTTGGCCGCGCCAAGAAGCCCTATTCGATCTGGCGCAAGATGCAGGCCAAAGACCAGGGCTTCTCCCGGCTGTCGGACATTTACGGCTTCCGGGTGATTACCGGGTCTGAAGAAGACGCCTATCGCGCGCTGGGCGCTATTCACCAGCGCTGGCGGGCGGTGCCGGGCCGGTTCAAGGACTACATCAGCCAGCCGAAATCCAACGGTTACCGGTCGATCCACACCACGGTGTCGGGCCGAGACGGCAAGCGGGTGGAGGTGCAGATCCGCACCCGCCAGATGCATGACGTGGCCGAAACCGGCGTCGCAGCGCATTGGTCCTACCGCGATGGCGTGCGTTCGGAAAACCCCTTCGCCGTAGACCCGGCCAAGTGGATCGCCTCGCTGACCGAACAGTTCGATGCCGAGGATGATCACGACGAATTTCTCGAAGCCGTGAAGCTTGAGATGTATTCGGACCAGGTGTTCTGCTTCACTCCCAAAGGCGATGTGATCAAGCTGCCCAAAGGCGCCACGCCGATCGACTTTGCCTATGCCATCCACACCCGCATCGGCCATGCCTGTGTAGGGGCCAAGGTCGATGGTATCCGGGTGCCGCTGTGGACCCGGCTGCGCAACGGCCAGTCGGTGGATGTGATCACTGCCGAGGGCCAGACCCCGCAGGTCAGCTGGCTGGAGATCGCCACCACCGGCAAGGCCCGCACCGCCATCCGCCGCGCCCTGCGCGAGGCGGACCGGGCGCGGTTTGTGAAACTGGGTCATGAGCTTGCGCGTTCGGCGTTTGAGCACGTCGGCAAGAAGGCGACTGACAAGGCGCTGGAAACCGCAGCCCGCGCGCTGCGCGCCAGCGGCGTGAATGAGCTGCTTGCAAGGCTGGGCGCGGCCGAGATCACCGCGCATGACGTGGTGCAGTCTGTCTATCCTGAACTGACCACCTCTGGCGATGGCGACGAAATCTCGCCGCGCCGGGCGGTGATCGGCCTGGAGCCGGGGCAGAGCTTCGAGCGCGCGCCCTGCTGCCAACCGCTGCCGGGCGAGCGCATCATCGGCATCACCTACCGCGGCCGCGGCGTGGTGGTGCATGCCGCCGATTGCGACAAGCTCGGCGAATTCGAGGAGCAGCCGGAGCGCTGGATGGACGTGCAGTGGCACAGCGGCACCCACCCGGCTGTCTACGGCACCACGCTGGAGCTGACCATCGGCAACGATGCCGGGGTGCTGGGGCGCATTTGCACATTGATCGGCGAGAAAAAGGCCAATATCTCGGACCTTGAATTTGTTGACAGGAAACCAGACTTTTACCGGCTTATGATCAATGTGGAGCTGCGGGATGTGGAGCAGCTGCACTCGCTGATGCTGACGCTTGAGGCGGAAAGCGATGTTGCCGCGGTGGCGCGGTTCCGGAATAAGCCGGAAGAGCGCCATTTTCCGGGGTAAGCCGCTGAAACTCTGAGCCGGAACTGGGAAGGACGGACAGCTTTGGTATTCAGGCGCCGGGACAGACGTTCGCCCCTCCGGGCGCTGGCGGATTTTGTCTGGCCGCGCGGCGGCTGGGGCCGGGCCTTCCTGTACGTGAAACACCGGGTGCGGCGGCTGCCCGATTCGCCCGAACGCATCGCCCGCGGCATCTGGGCCGGGGTGTTCACCACCTTCACGCCGTTCTACGGGCTGCACTTCCTGGTGGCGGCAATCATCGCCCGGATGATGAACGGCAATATCCTGGCCTCGCTCAGCGCCACCTTCTTTGGCAACCCGCTGACCTATGTGCCGATCGGGGTGGCCAGCCTGCAGACCGGCCATTGGCTGCTGGGCACCGAGTTTGACGAGGAGGTCGACAAATCCCTGGTGGGCAAGTTCCTTGCCGCTGGCGGCGACCTGAAGGACAACCTGTTTGCGCTCTTCATGGACAAGCCCGCCGACTGGCAGGGGCTGCATCTGTTTTATAACGAGGTGTTTTATCCTTACATGATCGGCGGCATCATCCCGGGCATCATTTGCGCCACGGTCTGCTACATGCTCAGCCTGCCGGTGATCCGGGTCTACCAGCAGCGCCGCCGGGCCAAGATCAAGGCCAAGTTCGAGGCGATCAAGCAGCGCGCCGAGGTCAGCACCGGCTCCTGAGCGGGGCTGCCGGATTGTACCATTATCGCCTGCAGGCTTGCTCTTGCCCGCTGTCTGTCTAGTCTTTGGGTTAAGGCTTTGACTTCAGACGGATGAGACAGCTGTCATGACACAGAACCAACTGCGCCTGGGCGTGAACATCGACCATGTTGCCACGGTGCGCAACGCCCGCGGGGGCGCCTATCCGGACCCGGTCCGCGCCGCGAAGCTGGCGGAGGAGGCGGGCGCCGACGGCATCACGGCGCACCTGCGCGAAGACCGCCGCCACATCACCGACGCCGATATCGACGCGCTGATGGAGGCGCTGACGGTGCCGCTGAACTTCGAGATGGCAGCAACCGAGGAGATGCAGAGGATTGCTTTGCGCCACAAGCCGCATGCGGTCTGCATCGTGCCGGAAAAGCGCGAGGAGCGCACCACCGAAGGCGGGCTGGAAGTGGCCCGCGAGGAAAATCGCCTGGCGCATTACATTGCCCCCCTGCGGGATGCGGGATGCCGGGTGTCGATCTTCATTGCCGCCGACAAGAAGCAGATCGAGGCCGCGCACCGGATCGGTGCCGAGGTGATCGAGCTGCACACCGGCGCCTATTGCGACTTCCACGCCGAAGGCCGGTTCGAGGACCGCGACCGCGAGCTGGAGGCGCTGCGGGACATGTCTGCCTATGCCCATTCGCTGGGGCTGGAGGTGCATGCAGGCCATGGCCTCACCTATGACACGGTGAAGCCGGTTGCGGCCTTTCCGGAGGTGAAGGAGCTCAACATCGGCCACTTCCTGATCGGCGAGGCAATCTTTCGCGGCCTGCCCCCGGCAGTGCAGGAGATGCGCCGCCTGATGGATGAAGCGCGGGGGTGACGGAGCCATGCACGTCAATCTGATCCGCTACGGGCTCTTGTGGATGGCGGCCTCTGTCGCGATGCTGCTGCTGGGACTGCTGCTGGCGCAATTCGGTGTTGAATTGCCGACCGGGCTCGCGACCGTGCTGCCGCCGATGTTTGCCTCGGTGCTGGAGGGGATGCGCATTGCGCAAGCCACCCGGGCGCCGCTGTCAGGCAAGGCAGCTTGGGTCAACGCGGCAGCGATGACCGGGGTTGTGGCAGTGCTGACGGTTGTGCAGCTGCCGCTTTACTGGGACAATCCGGTGGTGGTGGAGGCGCGGCAGACGGTTCCGGTCCTGTTCCTGGCGGGTGTCTGTGTGCTGCTGCTGGCGGTCATCCTGATGGTCAACCGGCTGTTTCTGGGCCATGGCATCAAGCTGGGTTTGAAACGGCTGCAAGAATGATCCTGGGCGTCGGAACCGATCTTGCCAATATCGAGCGGATCCAGCGCACCCTGGACCGGTTCGGGGACCGGTTCCGCAACCGGGTTTTTACCGAAATAGAGCAGCGCAAGGCTGAGCGCCGCCGCGATGTGGCGGGCACCTACGCCAAGCGCTGGGCCGCCAAGGAAGCCTGCTCCAAGGCGCTGGGCACCGGCTTGCGCATGGGGATCGCCTGGAAGGACATGGCGGTCTCCAACCTGCGCACCGGCCAGCCGGTGATGCATGTGACCGGCTGGGCCGCCGACCGGCTGCGCGAGATGACCCCGCCCGACCATGAGGCGGTGATCCACGTGACACTGACCGACGACCACCCCTGGGCGCAGGCCTTTGTGGTGATCGAAGCGCGTCCGATCGCCAGCGACCCGGCGGAATCGGCTTCGGGAACTTGACTTGGCCCCCTCAGGCCCGCATGTAGCCCCGGACCTTGTTTCCAAACCGGAGAGCCTGATGACGGCCAAAGCAAAGACCGGCAGTTCGATCCTTGAGACGATCAAAACGATCGTCTACGCGCTGCTGATCGCCGGTGTCTTCCGCACCCTGTTTTTTCAGCCCTTCTGGATACCCTCCGGATCGATGAAGGAAACCCTGCTGATCGGGGATTTCCTGTTCGTCAACAAGATGGCCTATGGCTATTCCTATGCCTCTTGCCCCAGCGTGCGTATCGGGGCGGTCGGGCTGAACATCGACGCCAAGGACATCTGCGGTTTTCTGGACGGTGACAACACCCGCCTGATGGGCGGACAGCCGGAACGCGGCGACGTGGTGGTGTTCCGCCACCCGGTCAACGGCAATGACTTCATCAAGCGGCTGGTCGGCCTGCCGGGCGACAAGATTCAGATGAAGAACGGCGTGCTGTTCATCAACGGCGCGCCGGTCAAGCTGCAGGATGCGGGCCAGTTCGAGGAAGTGATGGAACGCCAGGGGCCGCAGGGCTCCTTCCCGCGCTGTGAAAATGCGCCTGTCGGCCAGGGCGCCGTCTGCAAGAAGTCGCGCAAGCTGGAGACCCTGCCGGGCGGCAATGAGCATATCGTGCTTAACATCACCAACCAGGGCATGGACCACACCGGCGTCTACCAGGTTCCGGAAGGGCACTATTTCTTCATGGGCGACAACCGGGACAACTCCTCCGACAGCCGCTTGCCGCAGTCTGCCGGCGGGGTTGGCTTTGTGCCTTACGAAAACCTGATCGGCCGGGCCGACCGGATTATGTTCTCCTCCGCCGGGCGGTCCATGCTCTACTTCTGGACCTGGCGCGGCGACCGTTTCTTCAAGGGGATCGAGTGAAACTGTCCAAGGAATTGCGCGCGTTCGAGGATCGGATCGGGCATAAGTTTGCCCGCCCCGACCTGCTGCAGCGCGCCGTGACCCATGCCTCCGTCTCTTCCGCTACCCGCCAGGACAACCAGCGGCTGGAGTTTCTGGGCGACCGGGTACTGGGGCTGGTGATGGCCACCGCCCTATTGGAGCATGACAAAACCGCCACCGAGGGCCAGCTGGCGCCGCGTTTCAACGCGCTGGTGCGCAAGGAAGCCTGCGCCGATGTCGCCAAGGAGATCGACCTTGGCGCTGTGCTGAAGCTGGGCCGCTCAGAGATGATGTCCGGCGGCCGCCGCAAACAGGCACTCCTGGGCGACGCGATGGAGGCGGTGATTGCCGCGGTCTATAAGGACGCAGGCTTTGACGCCGCTGCCGAGATGATCCTGCGCCTGTGGGGCAGCCGCATCCACAAGGTCGAAAGCGACGCGCGCGACGCCAAGACATCGCTGCAGGAGTGGGCGCAGGCCCGCGGGCAGAAGGTGCCCACCTATGTCGAGGTGTCCCGCAGCGGCCCCGACCACGCGCCGGTCTTCACCATTGCGGCAAGGCTTCAGGACGGCACTGAAGCTCAGGCCACGGCGGGTTCCAAACGGCAAGCGGAACAAGCGGCGGCGAGGGCGCTGCTGGAACAGATCGGCTGAGGTTTCAAACCACCCGGATGTAACCCGCGAGCCCGGTTTTCTGATGCTCGATCACATGGCAGTGGAACGCCCAGTCGCCGGGGTTGTCGGCCACCAGCGCAATCTCGGCCACCTCGTCCTTCATCAGCAGCATGGTGTCCGTCACCAGCGGCGGCAATTTCCGAAGGTTTGAGCTTATCGGCACAAATGCCAGCCCGTGCAGGTGGATCGGGTGCAGGTTCGGCGATTCATTCCTCAGCCGCAGCACGTAGCTCCTGCCTTGTTTCAACACGGCCAGCGGCCCGGTCCCTTTGGCCGCGTCTCCAGCCCAAGGCGTGCGGTTGATCGACCAGAAACTGTACCCCATAGAGCCGCAATAGCCGTCATTCGGCGGCCCGCCCTCCGGCGCCCAGCCAAACACGAAATCATGCACCTCTGCCTTTGATAGGTCCGGCCGGGCAACCGGATTGGCAGGCAGCGGCTTCAGCTCCCGCAATTCCCGCGCCAGGTCCGCACCAACCGAGCGTAGTGTTGCCATCGTGCGCGTGGGCTGCCCCGGCAGCTCCGCCAGCAGACCCGCCGTCTGCCCTTCCTCCGCGGGCATCCGCACCGCGAAATCCACCCGCTGGCCAGGGCCGACCAGCAGCGGTTCACCGGCAGAGGGCAGGGGCAGCTCAAACTCCACCGGATGCCCGTCCCGGGCAATGATCCGCGCCTGATCTGTGCTTAGATGCAGCTTGTAGATCCGCGTGGTGTCCGTGTTCACCACCCTGAGCCGCACCAGCCCGCCTGCCGGGTGATCGTACACCGGCGCCTGCAGCCAGTTCGCGGTCAGCACATTGCCGCGGGTCCCGGCGCGGGCCGCCCCGCGCGCGGTGTAATAGGGCAGGAAGGCGCCATCCTCATACAGCCGGAAATCCCGCAGGTTGACCGCCTGATCGGCGTCAAAACCGGGATCTTCCGCCTCTTTGATCACCATCACCCCGGTCAGCCCATGCGCCATCTGCGCCATGGTCATGCAGTGCGGGTGATACCAATAGGTGCCCGCATCCGGCGGGGTGAATTCATACTCAAACGCCTCGCCGCCCGCGATTGGCATCTGGGTCAGGTAAGGCACCCCGTCCATTGCGTTGCCGATCCGCAGCCCGTGCCAGTGCATTGCGGTGTAATCTTCGGTGCCATTGACGACCTGCAGTTGCATGGGTTTGCCCTGGGTGCCGTACAGAACCGGCGGCGGCGCATCCGGCGACAGGCTCACCATGCCCTTCGTCGGCTGGTCCCGGAACCTGAAGCTTGCGGTTTGAATTGTCAGCTGCTGCGCCGCTGCGGCACCGGCCAAGCTCCATCCGCCTCCGCCAAGCACCCCGGCGGTAGCAGCGCTCCCAAGCAGAAAATCACGTCGGTTCATCAGGCAGGCCTCCTGTCATGCAATCAAAGAAAGGCCTGGCTGCGGGACTGGCTTGGCGCTGCGGTTCTCACACGGGATCTGCCACAGGTCTTTGACATAGGGCAAGGCTGTGCAACGCTGCCCCAAGCGCCCAAGAAAACACCTCTGGCCCCTGTGGGTAAAATCCTGTAGGGGATCGGCTCTGCAAACAGGACCAGTACTGATGACCACACGCGCCGGATTCGTTGCCCTGATCGGAGAGCCCAATGCGGGCAAATCCACCCTTCTGAACCGCATGGTCGGGGCCAAGGTCTCGATCGTGACCCATAAGGTGCAGACTACCCGCGCCCGCATCCGCGGCGTGGCGATGGAGGGCGACGCGCAGCTGGTATTTGTCGACACGCCGGGCCTGTTCAAGCCCCGCCGCCGCCTGGACCGCGCGATGGTCGCCGCCGCCTGGGGCGGCGCTGCAGACGCCGACGTCGTTGTGCTGATGGTGGAGGCCCACCGCGGCATCACCGAAGGCGTCGAAACCATCCTGGAAGGTCTTGAGGAAATCGGCAAGGGCCGCACCGTGGCGCTGGCGATCAACAAGATCGACAAGGTGCCCGCTGAAAAACTGCTGGGCCTTACCCAGGAGCTGAACAGCCGCTACGGCTTTGCCGAAACCTTCATGATCTCGGCAGAGCGCGGCCATGGTGTTGACGACCTGCGCCAGTGGCTGGCAGGCAAGCTGCCGGAAAGCCCCTGGCTCTACCCCGAAGACCAGATCGCCGATCTGCCGATGCGGATGATCGCGGCGGAGATGACCCGCGAAAAGCTGACCCTGCGCCTGCATCAGGAACTGCCCTACCAGCTCACCGTCGAAACCGAGAAATGGGAAGAGCGCAAGGACGGCTCTGCCCGCGTCGATCAGATCATCTATGTGGTCCGCGACGGCCACAAGGGCATTGTTCTGGGCAAGCGCGGCGAGACCATTAAATCCGTTTCCCAAGCCGCCCGCGCCGAGCTGGAGGAGTTCCTGGGCCGCAAGGTGCACCTGTTCCTGCAGGTGAAGGTGCGCCCGAACTGGCTGGAAGAGGCAGAGCGCTACTCGGAAATGGGCCTCGACTTCAAAGACGGCAACTGAAGCCCCCCATGCTTTTCACCTTTGTGGAAATACTCCCGCCGGAGGCTCCCGCACTCCCCATGGGCGCCGAAGCTGGCAGGTGCGCGGCATGACCCGCCTCACCGCCCGCTTCTGGGTCGACGCATATCTGACCCGCCTGCGGTTTCAGGATATCCCGGCCTTCATCACTTCCCACGGCGACGACACCGCGGGCGCGGTTCTGGTCAAGCTCAACACCCTGGACGGCCAGGCCCGTGCCTTTCACCGCACCTATGACCTGATGAGCGGCGACCGCAAATGGGATGAGCTGGCCACCGGGGCAGAGACTGACGTCGATGCCTCGATCAGCCGCCAGCGCAGCTTTGACCCGGACCTCTGGGTGATCGAGGTCGAGGACCGGCAGGGCCGCCACCTGCTGGACGAACCCGGCCTGGAATGATCCCGCGGCTTGCAGCCCCTCCGGCAATGCGGTCTGGTAGGGCGGACCGCAGGACAGGGAGGCCCGGTGTTGGAGTGGCGTGATCACGGCATATTGCTTTCGGTGCGCCGCCATGGCGAAAGCTCGGCCATCATCGACGTCTTTACCGAAGAACACGGCCGCCATGCCGGTGTAGTCCGCGGCGGCGCCGGCCGCAGAATGGCCCCGATCCTGCAACCCGGCGCTCAGCTGGACGTGACCTGGCGGGCGCGGCTGGAGGATCACCTGGGCAGCTACCACGCAGAACCCCTGCGCAGCCGGGCCGCTGCGGCGCTTTCGGGGCGGCTGGCACTCTCCGGGCTCAACACGGTTACCGCGCTGCTGTCCTTTTGCCTGCCCGAACGGGAGCCGCATCCGGACCTCTTTACCCGCAGCGAACAGCTGCTGGACCTTCTGGCGAATGAAGACCTCTGGCCGCTCGCCTATCTGCGCTGGGAACTGGCGCTCTTGGAGGAAATGGGCTTTGGCCTCGACCTGTCGGCCTGCGCCGTGACCGGCAGCCGTTTCGGGCTTGCCTTTGTGTCGCCGAAAACGGGCCGGGCTGTTTCACGTGAAGGCGCGGGGGAGTGGGCGGACCGGCTGCTGCCCTTGCCGCCGGTGATGCTGGGCCACGGTGATGCCGGAGACGCCGAAATCGTCCAGGCCCTGCGCACAACGGGCCATTTTCTGGAGGCGCATCTGGCGCCCTCGCTGGGCAACCATCCGCTGCCAGAGGCGCGCGGCCGGCTCATGGACCTGCTCAGCCGCCGCCTGTGAACAGCATCTCGCGGCCTGCCTCATTGCTGAGGATCAGCACGTCACCCGACACTTCCGCCAGTGTCATCTCCTGCAGTGCCTGCAGAAACGCGTCCTCCGCCGCCAATCCCGGGCAGGCCATGCGCGTCACCGCCAGCGGCCCGGTTTCAAACCAGGGGTAGGGGGCAGTCTGGATGCCGCTAAAGCTGTTGCAAGGCCCCCTTCCGGCGATCTTGCCCGGTTCCGGAAACCTGAGGCTGGCGGAGGCTGGAAAGGCCGCGCCATCGACGCTCTGCAGGCGCCACACCTTGCCTGCGGCACCATAGGCCGACAGGCTCTCATCCCCGGTGCAGGCGCTGGCCAGCAGCAGGGAACCGATCAGGGCAGAACGCAGCATCAAGACCTCCTGAGGGATGTTTCAAAGCACATTGGAATGCCGCGGCAGGCAGGGCAAGGCCAGCCGGCAACAAGCGCTCCCGCCCGCCGCCGCGGCATTGAAAATGCCTTGCGC
>NZ_JBQKUH010000018.1:0-73003 GCF_054968485.1 Leisingera sp. G5_S3_59_S7 | reverse complement strand
GGAGTCATCCGCTCAAGCACCTCGTCGCTGAGGTGGCATTTTACCTGATGCCCGCCGCCCAGCTGGCGCACCGGCGGCACGTCGCGCTCGCACAATCCGCCCGGCACTTCGGACTTCCAGCGGCAGCGGGTCTGGAACGGGCAGCCCGGGGGCGGGTTCATCGCCGAAGGGATGTCGCCCTCCAGCACGATGTGCTCCTTCTCGACCGAGGTATCGGCAATCGGCACCGCCGACAGCAAGGCTTCGGTATAGGGATGGTAGGGCGGCGAGAACACCTGGTCGGTGGTGCCCAGCTCCACCACATGGCCGAGATACATCACCATCACCCGGTCCGACAGATAGCGCACGATCGACAGGTCGTGGGAGATGAACAGCAGCGTGGTCTTTTCCTTGCGCTGGATCTCCATCAGGAGGTCGGTGACAGCGGCCTGCACTGACACATCCAGCGCCGAGACGGGCTCGTCGGCCACCACGATGCGGGCGCCGCCGGCAAAGGCGCGGGCGATGCCGACGCGCTGTTTCTGGCCGCCGGAGAGCTGCCGCGGCATCCGGTCGGCAAAGGCGCGCGGCAGTTTCACCAGGTCGAGCAGCTCCAGCATCTTTTTGCGCCGCTCCGCCTCGGAATTGCCGATGCCGAAGATCTCCAGCGCCCGCATGATCTGGCGGCCCACTGTCATCGACGGGTTCAGCGTGTCGAACGGGTTCTGGAACACCATCTGAACGTCGGACACTGTCTTGGTATCGCGCTCCTCGATCGGGATCTGCTCAATATTGCGGTTGTCGAGCAGGATCTGGCCCTCGGTTGCGGTTTCCAGCCCCATCAGCACCTTGGCAAAGGTGGATTTGCCGCAGCCGGATTCGCCGACGATGGCCAGGGTTTCGGATTCGCGCGCCTCAAAGCTCAGCGTCTCGTTGGCCTTCACCACCTTTTTCTCGCCGCCGCCGAACAGCGCATTTGCGGCCACCTCATAGTATTTCTTTAGGTTCTCCATCTTGAGAACGACATTGCCGGGCGCGGTCTTTTCCTTCTGATCGGCCAGGGTCAGCGGCGCGTTCCAGTCGATCTCTTCGAACCGCAGGCAGCGGGTCTCGTGGCGGTCATTGCCCTGCACCGGCCGCATCGGGATGATCTGGTCGGCATCGCAGCGGCCCTCTTCGAAATAGTCGCAGCGGGGGCCGAAGTTGCAGCCGGGCGGGCGCTCGTGGGGCAGGGGGAAGTTGCCCGGGATTGCCACCAGGGGGCGCGCGTTCTTGTCGGCGCCGGGCAGCGGGATCGAACGGAACAGCGCCTGGGTGTAGGGGTGCTGCATCTCGTCGAAAACGTCGTGGATCGAGCCGCGCTCCACCGCCTCGCCCGAATACATCACGCAGAGGCGGTCGCAGGTTTCCAGAACCAGGCCGAGGTTGTGGCTGATGAACAGCATTGACGTGCCGTATTTCTTGCCCAGGTCCTTGACCAGCTCGACCACCGCGGCCTCCACCGTCACGTCGAGCGCGGTGGTGGGCTCATCAAGGATCAGCAGAGAGGGTTTCGACATCAGCGCCATTGCGATCACGATGCGCTGCTGCTGGCCGCCCGACAGCTGGTGCGGGAAGGAGTTCAGCATCCGCTCCGGGTCCGGCAGGCGCACGTCGCTGACCACTTCCAGGGCGCGCTGATAGGCCTCCTTTTCACTGACGCCCTCGTGGATCATCGGCACTTCCATCAGCTGCTTGCCGATCTTCATCGCCGGGTTCAGCGAGGCCATCGGCTCCTGGTAGATCATTGCGATCTCATTGCCGCGGATGTCGCGCAGCTCTTCGGCGCTCATCTCGGCCAGGTCGCGGCCCTTGAACTTGATGGTGCCGCCGACAACGCGGCCGTTCTTGCCGAGGTCCTGCATCACCCCCAGCGCAACGGTGGATTTTCCGCAGCCGGATTCGCCGACCAGGCCCACGGCCTCGCCCGGCTGCACTGCCACGGAGAAGTCCATCACCGCCGGAATTTCGCGCAGGCGCGTGAAGAAGGAGATCGACAGCTTGTCGATTTCCAGGATCGGGCCTTCATAGTCTGCCATTTTGATCATTTTTTATCTCCCTGTTGAGGCTGGAAGGAACGGGATCCCTTTCATCTGGCCTCAAATATCCCGGGGGTCCGGGGGCTGGCCCCCGGTCCCGCCGGTTTGGATCAGTCTTTCAGGCTCTCTTCGCGCAGTCCGTCGGCCAGCAGGTTCAAGCCAAGAACCAGCGTCAGCAGCGCAAAGGCAGGCGGCAGGGCCGGGTGCAGGTAGATCGACAGCAGCTTGCGGCCGTCATTGATCGTGGAACCCCAGTCCGGGCTTTCCGGCGGCAGGCCAAGGCCGAAGAAACCCAGGGTGCCCAGCAGGATGGTAGTGTAGCCGATGCGCAGGCAGAAATCGACGATCAGCGGCCCGCGGGCGTTTGGCAGGATCTCCCACAGCATGATGTACCAGGGGCCCTCGCCGCGGGTCTGGGCGGCGGCCACATAGTCGCGGGTCTTGATGTCCAGGGTCAGGCCGCGGACGATGCGGAACACCGTGGGCGAATTGACAAAGACAACTGAGACGAACACCACGAGGATACCGCCGGGGATGTCGAAGAGGTCCATGGCCGGGGGAAGGCCCCAGATGGAATACTCCGGCGTGTTGATCAGGTAGCCGCCATTGGAGACCAGCTGCAGATAGAACCAGATGATGGTCCCGAGCACCACAGGCAGCAGCCAGTTGCGCAGCTTGGGGCGGGTGTAATAGCGCGAGTTCAGCAGCACCCCGACAAAGATGATCGGGAAGATAAACAGAACGATCGCCATGTAGTTCGGCACGCCGGTGTCCACGATTTCAGGTGTGACCAGCAGGTAGAACAGCAGGATCACCGGGAAGGCCAGGATCAGGTTCGCCGCAAAGGACAGGACCGTGTCCAGCTTGCCGCCGTAATAGCCCGCAGGCAGGCCCAGGGTGATCCCCACCATAAAGGCAAAGACCGCGGCCATCGGGGCGATCTTGATGACTTCCCAGGCGCCCTTCACCAGACGGCTGAAAACGTCGCGGGCCAGGTTGTCGCCGCCCAGCAGGTAGTACTCGTACTCGCCTTCTCCGGCGCCGCGCACCGGGGTGCCGGGCAGCTTGTTCTTCATGCCCGAGACCTGGGTCAGCGGATCATGGGTCACGATCATATCCATCGCGCCGTAGATGCCGGTGAACACCCAGAACATCACCAGCCCGAAGCCGATCATGCCGATGGGGCTGTCAAACAGCTTGCCGTACAGGCCGAGCCGCCGCTTGAAGCCGATTGAGAGTGCAAACAGGATCACCATCGAAATCCAGACCGGCGACAGCTGGTAGATGATCCGCAGGGCGATTTCAAAAAAACCAAGAGGTTCCATGCTCAGCTGCCTTCCTTAAGAGATCCGGATACGCGGGTTCAGGTACACATAGCCGATGTCGGAAATCAGCTGGGTGACCAGCACCACGACAACTGAGACCACGGAGACGGCCAGCAGCAGTTCGATGTCGTTGTTGCCTGCGGCTTCCACCAGCACCCAGCCGAAGCCCTTGTAGTTGAACAGGGTTTCGACGATTACCACGCCGTTCAGCAGCCACGGGAACTGCAGCATGATGACGGTGAAGGGGGCGATCAGCGCGTTGCGCAGCGCGTGCTTCAGAACGATGTTGTGAAAGCTCACCCCCTTGAGGCGGGCAGTGCGGATATATTGCGCGGTCATCACCTCGGTCATCGAGGCCCGGGTCATCCGGGCGATGTAGCCCATGCCGTAAAGCGCAATGGTCAGAACCGGCAGGAAGAAGTTTTCGAAGTTCGGATTGTCCATCGCCGACGTGGCGGTGCCCTTGAACCATTTCAGGCCGACGGTCGACGATGTGAAGACAGCGATGAAGATCACGCCGGAGACATATTCGGGCGTCGCCGTGGTCAGGATCGACGCGGTCGACAGGCTGCGGTCGGTCACCGAGCCCTCGCGCATCCCGGCCAGAACGCCGATGATCAGCGCCGAGGGCACCATCAGCACCAGCACCCAGAACATCAGCAGGCCGGTGTTGCCAAGACGTTCGGAGATGATGTCGGAGACTTCGTCCTTGAACCGTGTCGAGTAGCCCCAGTCGCCTTGCAGAATGCCGCAGAACGTCGGCGCTTCGGCGGCTTGTTCGGCACTGACGGTACCGGTGATGCAGCGGCCGGTGATGCCCTTCTCGGTCTCGTGGGTCCAGCCGGGCAGCACACCCAGCCACTGGCCGTATTTCGAGATCATCGGGCCGCCATAACCGTTTGCATCCAGCCAGCTGGCCACAGCCTCATCCGACATCCGGAAGTTGCCCTGGGTTTTGGCGAGTTTCTCGAGGTTAGGGTAGAGGTTCGTCAGGAAAAACACGATGAACGTCAGGCACAGGGCCGTCAGCAGCATCACGCCCGAGCGTCGGAGAATGAAAAGTCCCATGGGGTCCCCTGTCAGTCTGGCGGATCGGACCCGGTTGCAGGCGCGGGTCTCTTATCGTCTTAGCTGGAGTGCACCGCCCCGGGCGGGGCGGTGCAGGAGGCCGGAGCGGCGCCGGGAGCCTTTTAGGCGGCCCAGCCCCACTTGTAGTGGTGATGCTCGAAGGCGATATGCATGTCGGCACCGGCGACACCTTCGCGCAGGTGGCGGTACAGCGAGCGCCAGTAAGGCTGGATGGTGACGCCTTCTTCCTGGATCAGGGCTTCGCCCTTGGCGGCGATTTCGCGGCGCTTGTCAGCGTCGGCGATCGACAGGGCGTCAGCCAGCAGCGCGTCGAACTCGGGGTTGGACCAGCCGAATTCGTTCCAGGCCTCGCCCGATTTATAGGCCAGTGCCCAGATCTGGACACCCAGCGGGCGGTGGTTCCAGTTGGTGGAGCTGAACGGGTACTTCACCCAGTCGTTCCAGAAGGTCGAGCCCGGCAGAACGGTCCGCTTCACCTTGAAGCCCGCATCACGCAGCTGCGCGGCCACCGCGTCGGTGGTGTTGCGGCGCCAGTCGTCGTCGATGGACAGCAGCTCGTGCTCAAAGTCCATCATCCCGGCTTCTTCCATCAGCGCGCGGGCGGCTTCCGGATCGGCCTTCAGCGGCGGCAGTTCGGCATACTCCGGATGGATCGGGCCGACATGGTGGTTTTCGGCAGGCTCGCCGCGGCCGCCATAGCCCAGTTCCAGGCAGACAGCGTTGTCGACCGCCATCTGGATCGCCTTGCGGACGCGCTTGTCGGCATAGACCTTCTTGCCGTCGATCTCTGCCAGCTGGTTCGGGCGGATCACCAGGGTCGCCATGGTGACCACTTCGGATTTCTGGTAGCCGAGGCCATCCAGAACGTCGATGAATTCACCAACGGATTCATGCAGCATGTCGACTTCGTCGGATTCCAGCGCCGCCATCCATGACGACGGGTCGGTGCCGAAGTCGATGTATTCGATGCGGTCCAGGGCCGGCTTGCCGAAGACGGACTCGCCCCACCATGCATGGTCGGCGTTGCGTTCCAGCGTCGCTTTCACGCCCACTTCCAGCTCGGTCAGCAGGTAAGGGCCGGTGCCCACATTGGCGAGGAAGTCGTCGGTCTGGTAGCTGGAATGCACGATGGCCGCCGGATAGTCGGACATGCCGGCAATCAGCGAGATGTCGGAGGACGGCAGGTTCAGCTTCACGGTATGGCTG
Source organism: Leisingera sp. G5_S3_59_S7 (assembly GCF_054968485.1). Lineage (NCBI taxonomy): Bacteria > Pseudomonadati > Pseudomonadota > Alphaproteobacteria > Rhodobacterales > Roseobacteraceae > Leisingera > Leisingera sp. G5_S3_59_S7. Next base: position 67,326 of record NZ_JBQKUH010000018.1, on the reverse strand, counting down.
TCGACCACCTCAATGCCGCCGTCCACGGCCTGGCCGGAGGCTTCGTCGATCAGGGTGCCGAAACGGCCGGCCATCGAGTTGCCTTCAACCGACTTGTCGCACCAGCCGGCGATGTTGCGGGCCACGTCCTCGGCGGTGAAGTCGTCGCCGTTGCTCCACTTGACGCCCTGGCGGACGTTCAGCGTGTAGACGGTGGCGTCTTCGTTGATTTCCCAGCTTTCCAGCAGCATCGGGCTGAACGAGCCGTCGTTGCTGTACTCAACCAGGTATTCCAGGGTGCCGCGGGTCTGGTTGCCCATTTCCGACCAGTCATAGGTGCGCGGATCTTTCAGCGGGCGCACGCTCATCTGCACGCGCAGGGTGCCGCCTTCCTGCATGCCCTCGGCAGCTTTGGCCGGGGCGGCCATGCCAATCATGCCATAGGCAGCGGTTGCTGTGACGCCCAGGGCGGTGGCGCGGGTCAGGAACTCGCGGCGGTCGAGCTTGCCTTCGAGCACTTCCTTGGCGTGCATCTTGGCGGCCCAGTGCACCGGTGCTCCGGTCATGGTGTCGTTGGTCATTTAGGTCTCCCTGTTGTAGCGTTTGATCTTAATTATCTCGCGAAACGGCTATCGGCTCAGCGGCTGGCTGAGCGTCGCGTGAAGCACGTTTTGGATTAAAGTTTCCCCATAGCTGCATTCGGACAGAGATATGCCGTTTCGTCAATGCACAGTTTCGCCGTTTCACCGCAGAAATACGACATTTGCGGCGTCGTTTTTCTCAAATGAAATGGCATGCGGCCGCATACTGTTCAAAACTGCCCAGTAACGGGTGGCGATTTCGGGCCCGGGCGGCACACATTCGAGAATCTGCTGGCGGATCAACCTATTGGGTTTTCGCGCGTGCTGTTTTGCGCAAGGCGCTAGGGGGCCGGCCGGTGTGCTGGCTGATGAATCTGGTGAAATAGGCGGCGCTGCCGAAACCCAGCCGCGCGGCGATGTCGCGAATGGGCAAGTCGGAGGCGATCAGCAGGGTGCGTGCGGAGTGCAGCTGGCGCTCGGTCAGCAGGGCGGCGGCGGTCTTGCCTGTCTCGGCCTTGCAGACCCGGGTCAGGTGGGTGGGGGTCACCTTCAGCGCTGCGGCGTGGTCCGCCATTGTGGCCTGATGGTCCTGCAGACCGGCCACGCGCTGGCAATAGGCCTGGCACAGGCGCTGCGCCGCAGTCTGCCGCGCCGGCCTGCCGTCCGCGTCCAGCTGGCGGCGCAGGGAAATGGCGGCCAGCCCGCAATACGCCTGAACGGCGCGGCGCCAGAACGGCCCCTGGCCGGCCTGCTCGCGGCTGATCGCCTCGAAGAGGGTGGTCAGCCCGGCCTGCGCCTGCAGGCTGGTAAAGCGCTTGTGGCAGGACGATTCGGGAAGGGGCGGCATCAGCGGGCCGGTCATGGTCAGAACCTGGCCAAGGCACTGGCGCGTGAATTCCGCCGACCACAGCGTGCCGGCCGGGATAAAGATAGCGCTGTGCGGCCCGAAGCCGCGCTGCCCGCCGTTGAGGCAGATCCGGCCCTGTCCGCGGGTGATCCAGATCAGAAGGTGCTCGCGGCGGCTGTGCGACAGCGCGGTTTGCCAGGCGCCGCCCGGGCTGAGGCTGGGCAAAGGGGCGGCATGAATGTCGCCGGAAAAATCTGGATCAAATGGCATCTGTTGCCTTGGGCGGTAAAAAAAGATTTGCCGCAACAGGCCAGAAAACGCTGATTCTGGCAAGTTTCCGCCGGAAAAAGCGGAAACTGAGTGGTATTTTAATGACCCGCCTGCCAGGCGGTGTCTGTTTATGGCAGTGCCACCTGCAGCCAGTCCTTCATCCGGGCGCGGAACCAGCTGCGCTGGCGCTTGGCAAACTGCCGGGTGGAGATGGCGGCGCGCTCTTCTGCCTCCGCCAGCGTGAGTTGGCCCCGGGCATAGGCCGTCAGCTCCGGCACCCCGATTGCCTTGCAGGAGGGCAGGGCGGGGTCATAGCGGTCCCGCATCGCCTCAATCTCTGCCATCGCCCCCTGGTCCAGCATCAGGCCGAACCGCTGGCGGATACGGGCCTCCAGCCAAGCCTTGTCCGAATTCAGAACCATTGCCGTGCAGCGGGACGGCGGCAGCGCCGGGGCTGGGGTGTCGTCCTGCCAGCTGGCCAGCGGCCGTCCGGTGGCCTTCAGCACCTCCCAGGCGCGCTGCACCCGGGCGCGGTTTTGCAGGTCGATGCGGCTGGCGGTCCTGGGGTCAAGCTCTGCCCGCAGCACCTCAAGCGGCAAGGCGTCGGCCTCCGCCCGTACTGCGGCCGGCGTGGGCGGGATGTCAGCCATACCCTCGGTCAGGGCGGTAAAGTAAAGACCGGTGCCGCCAACGATAATCGGCCGCTCCGGCCCGTCCAGCAGCGGCAGCACCTCGCGGAGCCAATGCCCGGCGGAATATTCCGCGTCATACGCCACGTGGCCGTACAGCGCGTGCGGCGCCCGGGCTTCTTCCTCCGGCGAGGGGCGGGCGGTGATCACCCGCCAGCAGTCATAGACCTGGCTGGCATCGGCGTTGACAATAACACCGCCTTGGCGTGCGGCGATTTCAAGCGCCAGCGCGGACTTGCCGGAGGCGGTGGGGCCTGCAATCAGCACAGGCAGATCCGGGTCGGTGTCGGGCAGCTTCATGCGGGTGTGATCCGTCTCTAAGGCCAGTTCCGCAAATCTCGGCGGAAACCGCGCTGCGCGGATTGAAACCGGCAGCGAATTACTCCATTTTGCGCGCAAATTAACCCTCACATCTTCTGGAGCGCAACATGCCTCAACCGCAAGACAAGCCGGAGCTGGATCCGGCCGCCGCCTATAAACGCGTCATGCTGAAAATTTCCGGCGAGGCATTGATGGGCGACCAGGGGTTCGGCCTGCACCCGCCGACCGTTCAGCGCATCGCCCGCGAGGTAAAGTCTGTGCAGGAAATGGGCGTCGAGATCTGCATGGTGATCGGCGGCGGCAACATCTTCCGCGGCCTCTCGGGTTCCGCTCAGGGGATGGAGCGCACCACCGCAGACTACATGGGGATGCTGGCCACGGTGATGAATGCGCTGGCGATGCAGTCGGCGCTGGAAGGCTTGGGTGTGTTCACCCGGGTGATCTCGGCGATCCGCATGGATGAGGTGGCAGAACCCTATATCCGCCGCCGCGCCGTGCGCCATCTGGAGAAGAAGCGGGTGTGCATTTTTGCGGCGGGCACCGGCAACCCTTATTTCACCACTGATACCGCTGCGACCCTGCGCGCCAATGAAATGGCGTGCGAGGCGATCTTCATGGGCAAGAACGGCGTCGACGGTGTCTATGACAAGGACCCCAAGGAGCACCCGGATGCGGTCCGTTATGACGAGATCAGCTACGACGATGTGTTTGCCAAGCGGCTGAAGGTGATGGATGCCTCCGCCATCGCGCTGGCCCGCGACAACAACCTGCCGCTGATCGTGTTCCCGCTGGATGAGCCGGGCGGTTTCCGCGGCATTCTGTCGGGCAAGGGCACCTACACCAAGGTGCAGGGTTAAGCGCCTGCCGCATTGAGAGGATCCGGACTCGGGCCAAAGGCAAGGCCCGCGTCTTTTCCGAGCTGCCGGACGGAAGCCTGCGCGCCGGAGGCCGCGGGCCGCATTCTGTCCGCGCCCTGCCGCTGCAACAGCAGGAAAAACCCGGCGGGCGGGCTATTTGCATGAATGCGGGCGCAGGCGCCGGAGCACCGCTTTGCGCGGGATGTTGCGGCAAATCCCCCGCATGATCGCTATACATCAGCCTTCCAATGGCTTATGAGCCAGAGGAAGACCGCCTCAGATAAGGGGAGAGAGCAGCATGTCTGATGATTTTGAACTGGATACCGACGACCTGAAACGCCGCATGGACGGCGCGATGGCCAATCTGCGCACCGAATTTGCCTCGCTGCGCACCGGCCGGGCTTCGGCCTCGATGCTGGAGCCTGTGATGGTGGATGCCTATGGGTCGCCGACGCCGATTAACCAGGTCGGCACCGTGAACGTGCCGGAGCCGCGGATGGTGACCATCAACGTCTGGGACAAGTCGCTGGTCGGCAAAGTAGAGAAGGCGATCCGCGAGTCCGGGCTGGGCATCAACCCGCAGCTTAACGGCACCATCATCATGCTGCCGATCCCGGAGCTGAACGAGGAGCGCCGCCGCGAACTGACCAAGGTCGCCGGCCAGTATGCCGAGCACGCCCGCGTGTCGATCCGTAACGTCCGCCGCGACGGCATGGATCAGATCAAGAAGGCCAAGGCCGACGGCATGTCGGAAGATGACCAGAAGTTCTGGGAAGCCGAGGTGCAGGAGCTGACCGACACCATGATCAAACACGTGGACGAGGCGCTTGAGACCAAGCAAGCCGAGATCATGCAGGTCTGACGGCGCATTATGCCGGGAGATGCAAATCCGCAGATGAGCCCCGCCGGAGAAGCTCCGGCGCCCCGCTCCGGCCCGCGCCATGTGGCCATCATCATGGACGGCAATGGCCGCTGGGCGCAGGCCCGCGGGCGGCCGCGGCTGTTCGGCCATCATGCCGGCGCGCGCCGGGTCCGTGAAGTTGTCGAGTGCTGCCCAAGTCTGGGCGTGGAATACCTCACCATCTTTGCTTTTTCGACAGAGAATTGGAAGCGCACGCAGACCGAAGTTGCCGGCCTGATGAGCCTGTTCCGCCGCTATATCTCCAAGGAAATGAACGCCTTGGCGGAAAAGAACGTCCGGGTGCGCTTTATCGGTGACCGGGTGCGGCTGGATGCAAAGCTGATTGACCTGATGGACAAGCTGGAGCGCAAGACCGCAGGCAACAGCGGCACCCAGCTGACCATCGCGCTGAACTATGGCGGCCGGGACGAAGTGGCGCGCGCCACCAAGCGGCTGGCGCGGGACGTGGCCGAGGGCCGCCTGGACCCTGAAAACGTCGACGAGGAAACCCTGCCGCGCTATCTGGACACCCATGTGCTGCCGGACCCGGATCTGGTGATCCGCACCAGCGGCGAGGCGCGGATTTCGAACTTCCTGCTGTGGCAGTCGGCCTATGCGGAGTACGAGTTCATCGACACCCTGTGGCCGGATTTCACGGCGGAGGAGCTGGCGCGGCTGTGCGGCAGCTATGGCCGCCGCGACCGCCGCTTCGGGGCTGTCAAAACATGAGCGCTGCCAAGGGCCGCTGGGCCGACCTGCTGCCGCGGGTTCTGTCGGCTGTCGTGATGGTCGCGGTGGGCGGTTTTGCCGTCTGGGCCGGCGGGCTGGTCTTCGATACGATGATCGCGCTGTGCTGCGGCGGCATGATCTGGGAGCTGGTGCGGATGCTGGCGCCGCAGCGCGGCGGCCTTGCGCTGCAGCTGGGCGCGGTCTCTGCGATTGCGGTTCTGCTGGCGTCCCTCTTGCCGGTGATCTGGGTGGTGCCCTTGCTGGCTGCACCGGTTGCGGCCGGGTTCAGCCAGTTTGAGCGCAACCGCCATTATTTCTCCGGCTGCGCGATTTGGGTGCTGTTTGCGGGCTTCGGCTTCATCTGGCTGCGCGGCCAGATGGGGGTTGAGTGGATGCTGTGGCTGATCGGCATCGTGGTGGCCACCGATGTGGCGGGCTATTTCGCGGGCAAGGCCATTGGCGGGCCCAAATTCTGGCCGCGGGTCAGCCCCAAGAAAACCTGGAGCGGCACGGCGGCCGGCTGGCTGGCTGCTGCGGCCGTGGGCGGAGTGTTTGCCGCGCAAATGGGCCTGGGGTTCGGCGTAGTGGTGTTGTCGGTGCTGCTGTCGATGGCCAGCCAGGCCGGCGATGTTACGGAAAGCGCGCTGAAACGGAAGATGGGCGTCAAGGATTCCAGCGCGCTGATTCCGGGCCACGGCGGCCTGTTCGACCGGTTCGACGGGATGCTGGGCGCCGCGGCCATGTTCCTGGCTGTGACCGCCATCTGGGGATAACCAGTCAGGAAGAGCTATGCGCAAAGTTTCGATTTTCGGCGCCACCGGGTCGATCGGGCAGAATACCATCGACCTGATCCGGCGCGCGCCTGAAGCCTATGATGTGGTGGCCCTGACCGGCGGCGCCAATATCGCGCGGCTGGCGGAGGACGCCATCGCGCTGCGGGCGGACTTAGCTGTCACCGCCTATGACGACCGTTTGCCGGATCTGCGGGCGGCGCTGCAAGGCTCAGGCGTGGAAGCCGCGGCCGGGCAGGCGGCCCTGGTCGAGGCTGCGGCGCGCCCGGCGGACTGGATCATGTCGGCCATCGTCGGCGCGGCCGGTCTGGCACCGGGGCTGGAGGCGCTGAAACACGGCACCACGCTGGCACTGGCCAACAAGGAGTCGCTGGTCTGCGCGGGCCGGCTGCTGCTGGAGACAGCCGAAAAGCACGGCGCCCGGCTGCTGCCGGTCGACAGCGAGCATTCGGCGGTGTTCCAGGGTCTTGCGGGTGAAGACATCGAAGCGGTCGAGCGGATCGTCATCACCGCCTCGGGCGGGGCCTTCCGCGACTGGCCGCTGGAGGATCTGCCCAAGGCAACTCTGGCGCAGGCGTCTTCGCATCCCAACTGGGACATGGGGCAGCGGATCACCATCGACAGCGCGTCGATGTTCAATAAGGCGCTGGAAGTCATTGAAACCCGGGAATACTTTGGCGTTCGCCCTGACCAGATCGAGGTGCTGGTGCATCCCGAATCCCTGGTTCATGCGCTGGTCGGATTCAACGACGGGGCGCTGATGGCGCATCTTGGAGCTGCCGACATGCGGCATGCCATCGGCTATGCGCTGCATTGGCCGGACCGGCAGCATCTGCCGGTGGAGCGGCTGGACCTGGCCCGCATCGGCCAGCTGAATTTCCGCGCCCCGGACCCCGCCCGCTATCCGGCGCTGCGGCTGGCCTATGAGGTGATGGAGCGCGGCGGCATGATGGGCGCGGCCTTCAACGCTGCCAAGGAGCAGGCGCTGGATGAGTTCATCGCAGGCCGCATCCGCTTTACCGATATGGCGGCAGTGACGGAGGCTGTGCTGGAGCGCTTTTCGGCGGAGAGCGGCCTCATCGATGCCGCAATGACACTTGATAACGTGACCCGGGTTGACCATCTCGCACGGCAAGAGGCCGCCGGGGCCGCAGAAAAACGCATAGGGTAGATCTTTGGACATACTTGCTTTTGTCCCGCAGTTTGGCGGTTTCCTTTATACGATCGCCAGCTTTGTCATCGCGCTGTCGGTGATCGTGGCCGTGCATGAATACGGCCACTACATCGTCGGCCGCTGGTCGGGCATTCACGCACAAGTGTTCTCGATCGGATTCGGCCCGGTGCTGTGGAGCCGGGTGGACAGGCACGGCACACGCTGGCAGATCGCGGCGCTGCCTTTTGGCGGCTATGTGAAGTTCCTGGGCGATGCGGATGCGGCCTCGGGCAAGGACGCACAGGCGATGCAGGCGGCCGCCGACGATCCGGAGCACCTGCGCCGGACAATGCATGGCGCGCCCCTTTGGGCCCGTTCGGCAACCGTTGCGGCCGGGCCTGTTTTCAACTTCGTCATGTCTGTAATCATCTTTGCCGCCGTGGCGATGTCGCAGGGGGTGATGCGCGATCCGCTGACCGTTGGGGACATGGCGCCGCTGCCCGGGGTCGAAAACGGGCTGCAGCAGGGCGATGAGCTGATCACAGCAGGCGGCCTGCCGGTGCCAAGCTATCTGGACACCGAGGCCTGGGAAGAGTTTCGCAAGGCACTGCCGCAGCAGCAGCCGCTGGACTATCAGGTGCGCCGCGAGGGGTCTGAGCACAGCGTCAGCGGACCGTATCTGTACCCGCCCTATGTGCGCGGTGTGGTGCCGCGCAGCGCGGCCTCGGATGCCGGGCTGCAGCCCGAGGACCTGATCGTCGCGGTGGACGGCGCGCCGCTGGTGTCCTTTGACCAGCTGAAAGAGCATGTCGAAGCCGCAGACGGCAAGGTGCTGGTGCTGGATGTGCTGCGCGGCGGCGAGAAGGTCGAGATGGCGCTGGCGCCGCGGCGCACGGATGAACCGCAGCCGGACGGCGGCTTTGCCACCCGCTGGCGGATCGGAATCATCGGCGGGCTGGCGTTTGAGCCGGCCACCGATAAGGCCGGCTTGGGCGAGTCGCTGGCAGCGGGCGCTTATCAGGTCTGGGCGGTGGTCGGCACCTCCCTGTCCGGGCTGAAGCATATGATCACCGGCGCCATCAGCACCTGCAACCTGTCCGGGCCGATCGGGATCGCCGAAACCTCCGGCGCGATGGCAAGCCAGGGGGCGGAAAGCTTTATCCGCTTCATTGCGGTGCTGTCCACTGCGGTCGGGTTGCTGAACCTGTTCCCGGTGCCCGCGCTGGATGGCGGCCACCTGATGTTCTACGCCTATGAAGCCGTCGCCGGGCGTCCGCCCAGCGACCGGGCGGTGCGGGTGCTGATGTCGCTTGGCATTGCCATCGTGCTGTCGCTGATGGTGTTTGCGATTGGCAACGATCTGTTCTGCTGACCTGGCAGGCAGCAGCGCCAAGGGGCGGCCACAGTGCCGCCCAACTGCCGCCACATTCCCCCGTTAACGTTTTATCAATCCGCGGCAGCCTCCCGATGCCGGCACCGCGGACGGGTGAACGGAAACTGGGGGATGACCGATGCAGACACTCTCGCAATCTTACCGCGGCCTTGGCCTTCTGATGCGGCTGAATTGGGACCGGGCGCTGACCGGATTTGCCATCCTTGGCGCACTGACCGCGGGCACCTGGCTCGCCACGCTGTGATTCCCGCAACCGGCGCGCAAGCCCGCCGCGCCGGATGCTGCCAGAATGCGCTTTGATAGTTTTGACAAGCGCTTTCAAACCCGGTACGCACTTGCCAAAGCTGCTAATATAATCGGGTTGTAAAAAAGATGGTTTGGGGGAAAGTCGCAGGCAAGTCCTGTGGTGAGCGTAAGTCGGGCATCAATATCTTGTACCGGAAAGTTTCTGCCATTTCTCTGGCAGTTGCGCTGGGTTACGCGTTGTCGCCGCTGCCGGCAGAGGCTCAAAGCTACCGCTTCACGTCGGTCCAGGTGGAGGGCAATCAGCGGATTCAGACATCCACCGTTGTCGCCTATACCGGCATCGAGCGCGGCCAGACGGTCAGCGCTGGCGAGCTGAACGACGCCTATCAGCGTATTCTTGACAGTGGCGTATTTGAAACAGTCGAAATCGTGCCGCGCGGCAGCACCCTGGTGATCAAGGTCACCGAGTTCCCGACCATCAACCAGATCAGTTTCGAAGGCAACCGCCGCCTCAAGGACGACGCGCTGAGCGACATTGTCGAGTCGGCGCCGCGCCGGGTGTTCAGCCCGTCGCAGGCCGAACGCGACGCGGCGCTGATTGCCGAGGCTTACAGCGTTCAGGGCCGTCTGGCCTCCCGCGTGACCCCGCGCATCATCCGCCGCAGCAACAACCGCGTCGATCTGGTGTTTGAGATTTCCGAGGGCGACACCATTGAGGTGGAGCGCGTGTCGTTCACCGGCAACCGGGTCTATTCCGACCGCCGTCTGCGGCGGGTTCTGGAAACCAAGCAGGCCGGTCTGCTGCGCACCTTCATCCGCTCCGACACCCTGATCGAAGACCGCCTGGAATTCGACAAGCAGGTGCTGCGCGATTTCTACCTGTCGCGCGGCTATGTGGATTTCCGCGTCAACAGCGCCAACGCTGAAGTCACGCAGGAGCGTGACGCGGTATTCTTGGTGGTGGATGTGACTGAGGGCCAGCAGTTCCGCTTCGGCAACATCACAGTGACCAGCGAAATGCCGGAAGCCGATGCCGACCTGTTCAGCTCCACCCTGAAAATCCGGTCCGGTGTTGTTTATTCCCCGGCCTTGGTCGAAAATGCGATCGACCGGATGGAAGGGCTGGCCGTCCGCAACGAGATCGACTTTCTGCGGGTCGAGCCGCGCGTCACCCGCAACGACCGGGACCTGACGCTTGATATCGAATTCGTGCTGACACGCGGGCCGCGGGTGTTTGTCGAGCGGATCGACATTGAGGGCAACACAACCACGCTGGACCGGGTGATCCGCCAGCAGTTCCGCTCCGTCGAAGGCGACCCGTTCAACCCGCGCTCGATCCGCAACAGCGCCGAGCGGATCCGGGCTCTGGGATTCTTTGCCACGGCCGATGTGGAGACCCGTGAGGGCAGTTCTTCGGATCAGGTCATTGTCGACGTGGACGTCGAGGAGCAGCCGACCGGTTCGCTGAACCTCGGCGGTGCCTACTCAATCACGGATGGCTTTGGTGTCAGCGTCGGTCTTAGCGAAAACAACTTCCTGGGCCGAGGCCAGCGGCTGTCGTTCAACATTGCCACCGCGACGGAATCCGATTCCTATGTTCTGGGTTTCACCGAACCGTTCCTGCTGGGGCGGGAGCTGAAGTTCGATCTGGACCTTGGTCTGAATGAAACCGACTCCAGCTTCTCGGAGTATAAAACCAAACGCGTCTTCTTCCGCCCGGCGCTGACCTTCAACACGGGCGAGGATTCGTCGCTGCAGGTGCGCTACACCTGGGATGCGGACGAGATGCAGTTTGACGATGATGACACCAACCAGAATCTGGCGGGTCCGGTCATCCAAAGCGAAATCGCGCAGGGTGAACGGACTGCCAGTGCTGCCGGGGTCACCTACCGCTATGACAGCCGCTTGACCGGCCTCGACCCGAATGCCGGCTTCCTGGTCGAAATTGGCGCCGATTACGCCGGGCTTGGCGGCGATTCCGAATACATCAAGGCAACTACCAAGCTTGTTGCGCAGCGCCGCATCTGGAATGAGGAGGTCACCCTTCGCGCGACCCTGGAAGCAGGCGCGTTTCAATGGGAAGGCAGCGGTAACAGCCGCACAATCGACCGCTTCGTTCTGACCCCCTCTGTCATCCGGGGCTTTGAACCTGGCGGTATCGGTCCGCGGGATCAGACTGACGGCAACCCGAATGGCGGAAATTATAATGATTTCCTCGGCGGTAACTACTATGCGGTTGCGCGTTTCGATGCGGAGTTCCCGCTGGGCCTGCCGGAAGAACTGGGGCTGCGCGGCGCTTTGTTCTATGATGTCGGCGGCCTCTGGGGGCTGCAGAATGTCAACACCGCAGGCTTTAACTCCGGCAACGGGATCGTGGGGCGTGACAGGTCTTTCCGTCACGTTGTCGGTTTCTCGCTCTTGTGGACCACCGGCTTTGGCCCGCTGCGGTTCAATTTCTCCAAAGCTCTCAAGAAAGAGGACTTCGACGAGGAGCAACCCTTCGACCTGACCCTGCAGGCGAGGTTCTGATCTGGTGCGGCAGCAGTCTCCCGGCCGTTGGGCGGCGCGCGGTCTTGCCGTGGCGCTGGCCTGTTTCGGGGCTGCTCCCGCCTTTGCGCAGGACACGGCGCAGCCTGCACCGGGGCCCGGGCGCGGTTATCAGTTGGGGCTGCCGCAAAGCGGCATCCTCACCATCCAGCCGGAGCGGCTGTTCTCTGAAAGCGCTTTTGGCAAGCGGGTCGAGCGGGAGATGGAAGCAGAAGGCGCTGTGCTGACTGCGGAAAACCGCCGCATCGAGGCCGAACTGCGGCGCGAGGAACTGGAGCTGACTGAACGCCGCAGCGAGATGGAGCCGCAGGCGTTCCGGGCGCTGGCAGATGCCTTTGACCAGAAAGTGCAGGACACCCGCCGCCGCCAGGAGCAGAAACTGCGCGAAATCAATCAGATGGGCGAAGAGGCCCGGCGCGAATTCATCAGCGCCTCGCTGCCGGTGCTGCAGCAGATCCTGCGCGAAACCGGGGCAGGCGCAATCCTCGACCACGCCTCGGTGTTTCTGAGCGCAGATGCAGCCGACATCACCAGCCTGGCGATTGCCCGGATCGACGCGGTGCTGGGCGACGGCGCGGCGCAAGAGGATGGCGATCGCTGAGCCGGCGAACTTGCCCAAACGCTGCCTCCTTGCTAGGGACGGCGCAGCACATTTGACGAATATGGGAAACCAAGCATGACCACCGAGCTGCAAAGCGCTGACATTCAACTGATCCAGCGGATCCTGCCGCACCGCTACCCGTTCCTGCTGGTCGACAAGGTGGTCGATATCGACAGCTACAAGTCGGCACGCGGCATCAAGAATGTCACCATGAACGAGCCGCACTTCCAGGGCCACTTCCCGGGCACGCCGATCATGCCCGGCGTCACCATCGTCGAGGCGATGGCGCAGACCGCGGGCGTGATGCTGGGGGTTGGCATGGATATGGTCGACACCAACCTGCTGATCTACTTCATGAACATCGACAAGTGTAAATTCCGCCGCAAGGTGGTGCCGGGCGATGTGCTGGATATGCATGTGGAAACCCTGCGCGGCAAGCCGGGCGGCAAGATCTTCAAGTTCTCCGGCCGCGCCACCGTCGATGGCGATGTGGCGGCCGAGGCGGAATTCTCGGCTATGGTCGACGTGCAGAAGGACGGATGAACATGAGCCGGATTCACCCCAGTGCCGTGATCGAAGAGGGCGCCAAACTTGGAAAGGACTGCGAAATCGGCCCGTTCTGCCTGGTTGGCCCTGAGGTTGTGCTGGGGGACCGGGTTGTTCTGAAATCCCACGTTGTCGTCACCGGGGACACTGAAATCGGGGATGAGACTGTTGTCTTTCCCTTTGCCGTGCTGGGCGAGATCCCGCAGGATCTCAAGTTCAAGGGCGAGAAGTGCCGGACCGTCATCGGCAAGCGCAACCGCTTCCGCGAACATGTGACGGTGAATGCCGGCACCGAGGGCGGCGGCGGCGTGACGCGTATCGGCGACGACGGCCTGTTCATGGCGGGCTGCCACATTGCCCATGACGCCCAGATCGGCGACCGGGTGATCGTTGTGAATTCCGCTGCGGTGGCGGGCCACTGCGTTCTGGAGGATGATGTTATCATCGGCGGGTTGTCGGGCATCCATCAGTGGGTGCGGATCGGCAAGGGCGCAATTATCGGCGCCGTCACCATGGTGACCAACGACGTGATCCCCTATGGCCTGGTGCAGGCACAGCGAGGTGAGCTGGACGGCTTGAACCTGGTCGGCCTCAAGCGCCGCGGCGTGGCGCGCAGCGACATCACTGCCTTGCGCGCAGCCTTCCAGATGCTGGCGCAGGGGGAGGGCACCTTCCAGGAACGCGCCAAGCGATTGGGAGATGAGACCGAAAGCCAGTATGTTCAGGAGATCGTCGCCTTCATTACCGGCGAAAGCGACCGCTCCTTTCTGACACCGGGAGGCTGAACCCATGCTGGCTTTGATTGCAGGCACCGGCGGCTTGCCGGCGGAAGTGGCGGCGCGGGCTCCGGGCCGTCCGCTGATCTGTGCGATGGCGGGGTCGGAACCGGATGCGGTGGATCCCGAAATCTCCTTCCGGTTTGAGCAGCTGGGCTCTTTTCTCGAACGGCTGAAGGCAGCGGAGATCACCGAGATCTGCATGGCAGGCGCGGTGCAGCGGCCCAATATCGACCCCTCGGCCATCGATGCGGCGACCCTGCCGCTGGTACCGGTGCTGCAAGGCGCGCTGGCTGCGGGCGATGACGGCGCCTTGCGGGCGATCATCGGCATTTTTGAGCAGGGAGGATTTGCCGTGCGGGCCGCGCATGAGGTTGCGCCGGATCTGCTGATGGCGGCTGGCGTGCCGACCAAGGTGCAGCCGGGCGAGCTGGACAAGGCGGATGCGGAGCGCGGCGCGCAGATCGTGGCCGCGATGTCAGCCGCCGACATCGGCCAGTCCTGCGCCGTGCGCAAGCGGCAGGCGATTGCGGTGGAGAACGTCTTTGGCACCGACTGGATGCTGGCCGCACTGGCGCAGCGTCCGGACGGGCAGGGCGGCTTGCTGTTCAAGGCGCCCAAGCCCGCGCAGGACCGCCGCGCCGATCTGCCCACGATCGGCGTCGAAACGGTTGAGGCTGCGGCCAAGGCCGGCCTCTCCGGCATCGTGCTGGAGGCGGGCGGCGTGATCGTTTTGGATCAGGATGCGGTGATTGCGGCCTGCGACCGGCTGGGCCTGTACCTGTGGCTGCGTGAAGCATGAACCTTCGGGTGTTCATCCTGGCCGGGGAGCCTTCGGGCGACCGGCTGGGCGGGGCGCTGATGGCGGGGCTGAAACAGCTGGAACCTGGCGTCAGCTTTGACGGTATCGGCGGCCCGCTGATGGCGGAGCAGGGGCTGTACTCCCGCTTTCCGATGGATGAGTTGTCGGTGATGGGGCTGGCCGAGGTGCTGCCCAAGTACCGCCATCTGAAACGCCGCATCCGGGAAACCGCGGAGGCGGTGCTTGAGACCCGCCCGGATGTTCTGATCACTATCGACAGCCCGGACTTCAGCTTGCGCGTGGCGCGGCTGGTGAAAGAGAAAAGCAACATCCGCACGGTGCATTATGTGGCGCCTTCGGTCTGGGCCTGGCGGCCCAAACGGGCCGGGAAGATGGCGGAAGTGATCGACCACGTTCTGGCACTTTTGCCGTTTGAGCCGCCTTACATGGAGGCGGCAGGCATGGACTGCGACTTCGTCGGCCACCCGGTGGTTGCCGAACCGCAGGCCACCGGGGCGGAAACTGCCGCATTCCGCGCGGAGTTCGGTCTGGGCGAGTCGCCCTTTGTGCTGGCGCTGCCCGGCTCGCGGCGGTCCGAAGTCGCGCGGCTGGCACCGGATTTCGGCGGCGCGCTGCAGCGCTTCACGGCGGCGCACCCGGACTTCCGGATCGTCGTGCCCGCCGCCGCGCCGGTGGCCGGGCTGGTGCAGGACGCGCTGAAAGACTGGCCGGAGGCTACGGTGCTGGTCGATCCGAACCGGTTTGAGGCTGCCACCGCCAAGGCGCACAAACGCGCCGCCTTTGCTGCGGCGGATCTGGCGCTGGCCGCCTCCGGCACCGTCTCGCTGGAGCTGGCGGCCGCAGCCACTCCGATGGTGATCGCCTACAAGTTCCAGTGGCTGACCTGGCAGATCATGAAGCGCATGGCGCTGATCGACACGGTGACTCTGGTCAACCTGGTGAGCGAGACCCGGGTGGTGCCGGAATGCCTGGGGCCGGAGTGTACACCTGGAAACATTGCCGCCCGGCTGAATGCGCTGGCGGCAGATCCGGGGGCACAACTGGAAGCGATGGAACTGACTATGCAGCGCCTGGGCCAGGGCGGTGAAGCGCCCGGTCTGCGGGCCGCCCGCGCGGTCCTGGACCGTCTGCCTAAGAGCTAAGGCGAAGCGCGCCGGATGCAGAGCCTCCGGCGCGCGCCTTCTGGCAGCACGGGCGCTGGTGCACCCGCGCGGCGCTTGCCGCTCCGGTCATGCAGACCTCTGACAGTCAGGAAAAGAGGGCGCGCGGGAGCTTCTTCTGCTGAGAGGCGCCTAAGGGCAGGTCTGCCCTCAGGCGCCAATCCGATTTTAATCTGGAATACCGCGTCACGGACAAGCCGCGCTGTCGCGCGGCGGCTGCGCCGTCCTTGACCCGGCGGTCAGGCTATCAGTAGCCGCGCCAGATCCAGCCGCCGCCGAAGATGCGGGAGCCTTCGCTGGCGTAGAACACGCAAGCCTGGCCGGGGGAGACGCCTTCCTCCGGGGTCAGCAGCTCCACTTCGGCGGTTGTATCCGTCAGCGGCCGGATGATCGCCTCCCGGGGCGGGCGGGTGGAGCGGACCTTGACCTTCAAATGCCATTCGTCCCGGCTGGTGAAAGGCTCATCGCCCAGCCAGTTGATCTCGCGCACCGGAATGGTGCGGGTGGCCAGCAGCTCCTTGGGGCCGACCACCACCTGTTTCTTGTCCACATCCAGTTTCACCACATAAAGCGGCTCCGAGAGACCGCCGATGCCAAGGCCGCGGCGCTGGCCGATGGTGTAGTGAATCACCCCTTCATGGCTGCCCAGCACCCGGCCATCGGCGTGCACGATCTCGCCCGGATCCACGGCGCCGGGGCGCAGTTTCTCGATCACGCTGGCGTAGTTCCCGTCCGGCACGAAACAGATGTCCTGGCTGTCCGGCTTGTCCGCCACCGCCAGCCCGTATTGAGCCGCCATCTCACGCGTTGCGTCCTTGGAGGGCAGGTGCCCCAGCGGGAAGCGCAGAAAATCCAGCTGCTCCGGCGTGGTGGAGAACAGGAAATAGCTCTGGTCGCGGTTGGCATCCTCGGCGCTGTGCAGCTCCGGCCCGCGGGTGCCTATTTTGCGCTGGATGTAATGGCCGGTGGCCATGCAGTCGGCCTCCAGGTCCTTGGCAGTTTCCAGCAGGTCCTTGAACTTCACCCGCTCATTGCAGCGGATGCAGGGTACCGGGGTGGCGCCCGCCAGATAGCTGTCGGCGAACTCGTCAATCACCGCATCTTTAAAAATGTTCTCATAATCCAGAACATAATGCGGGAAGCCGCGCTCCTCGGCGACGCGGCGCGCATCGTGGATATCGATGCCGGCGCAGCAGGCGCCTTTCTTGGCCAGCGCCGCGCCGTGATCGTACAGCTGCAGGGTCACGCCGACCACATCATAGCCCTGATCGGCCAGGTATGCTGCAACGACAGAGCTGTCGACGCCGCCGGACATGGCCACCACCACCCGGGTTTCCGAGGGCGGTTTGGCAAAGCCAAGCGAGTTCAAGGTGGTGTTGTGGTCCAGCGCCATGGGGCAGCTCCTGAAGGCAAGGGGGCAGGCGCCGCAGAATATAGGAAAATCCTAACGACTCTCAAGGGCCTTGGTTCACGCCCCGTTAAGCCTGATCGGAAATTCTTTTGCCGGACCGCAACGAAAAAGATCTTCAAAGGGAAGACGGATGTTTTTGAAGAAAGTCGACGGCCCGCGGGCAGTCACCCTGCCGGACGGAACCATCATGACCCGGGCGGATTTGCCGCCGGAAACGACCAAGCGCTGGGTCGCCTCGCGCAAGGCTGCGGTTGTGCGCGGCGTGCTTTACGGGCTGCTGCCGCAGACCGAGGCGATGCGCCGCTACGGGCTCAGTGAGGAGGAATTCCGGAGCTGGGTTGCGGCGGTGGCCGACCACGGTGAAGAAGCGCTGAAAACCACACGGTTGAAGAAATTCCGCAACCCGGACGCAAAATAGTTTGGGCCGCCCTTGAGTTGAATTCGTAAATTAACCATCATGGTAACGGGCCATTAACTTTTTTCCACCAAGGTTAACGAGACCTGAGGGAAACAGTGTACAGGCGGAGAATAAAATATGCGCATTCTTTTGGTTGAGGATGATCCGACCACGGCAAAAAGCATCGAGCTGATGCTGACCCACGCCAACCTGAACGTCTATTCGACGGATTTGGGTGAGGAGGGGATCGATCTGGCCAAACTCTATGATTACGACCTGATCCTGCTGGATCTGGGGCTGCCGGATATGAACGGCCATGAGGTTCTGCGCCAGCTGCGCATGTCCCGTATCGAAACCCCCATCCTGATTTTGTCCGGTGCCGATGATACCGACAACAAAATCAAGGGCTTCGGCTTTGGGGCGGACGACTATCTGACCAAACCGTTCCACCGCGAGGAACTGGTGGCGCGGATCCATGCGATCATCCGCCGGTCCAAGGGCCATTCGCAGTCGATCATCAAGACCGGCAAGATCTCGGTCAACCTGGATGCCAAGACAGTTGAGGCTGACGGCAAGGCGGTGCATCTGACCGGCAAGGAATACCAGATGCTGGAGCTTTTGTCCTTGCGTAAAGGCACCACGCTGACCAAGGAAATGTTCCTCAACCATCTTTATGGCGGCATGGATGAGCCGGAACTGAAGATCATCGACGTTTTCATCTGCAAGTTGCGCAAGAAACTCAGCAACGCAACAGGCGGCGAAAACTATATCGAAACGGTCTGGGGCCGCGGCTATGTGCTGCGTGATCCGCAGGAGGATCATATGTCCGGCGGCCAGCGGATGGCGGTCGGCGCTTGAAAGAATGAAAGTCCGGACGGCACTTGAATTTGTGCCGCCGGTTGTAAAGGCCTGCCCTTTGGCGGGCTTTTTTCATGTCTGCCGGCGCAGCAGACCGCTCTGACAGAGTCGCTGGACGCGGCGCGCGCGGCGTCCTATCACCATGGGTGAGAACGAAGAGGGACCGCGCGTGGCAGAGAATTCGGAAAAAGACGTGACCGGCCTGACGGCAGAGGACGCCCGGGCAGAGTTTCTGGCGCTGGAGGAGCAGCTGCAGGCGGCGGATCTGGCCTATCACCAGGCTGACGCGCCCGAGATCAGCGATGCCGAATATGATTCGCTGAAACGGCGCTACCGCATGCTGGCGGACGCCTTCCCGGAACTGGCGGAAGAAGCAACTCAGCTGGAGGCGGTCGGCGCGCCGGCGGCGTCGGGGTTCGGTAAGATCACCCATACGGTGCGGATGCTGTCGCTGGGCAATGCCTTCGAGGATGAGGATGTCTCCGACTTTGACCGCAGTATCCGCAAATATCTGGGCCTCGGCGGCGGGGCCGCGCTAGGCTACACGGCGGAGCCCAAGATTGACGGCCTGTCGCTGTCTCTGCGCTATGAGCAGGGCCGACTGGTCCAGGCCGCCACACGCGGCGACGGCAGTGTGGGCGAAAACGTGACCGCCAACGCGCGAACCATCACCGATATTCCGCAGCAGCTGAACGGCGCGCCGGAGGTTCTGGAGGTGCGCGGCGAAGTCTATATGAGCCACGCCGATTTCGAAGCACTGAACGCCCGCCATGCGGAACGCGGAGGCAAGATTTTTGCCAATCCGCGCAACGCCGCCGCCGGGTCCTTGCGGCAGCTGGACGCAGAGATCACCCGCGCCCGGCCTTTGCGGTTCTTCGCCTACAGCTGGGGAGAGCTGAGCGCACCTTTGGCAGAAACGCAGTTGGAGGCGATCGAACGGCTGCAGTCGCTTGGGTTCCAGACCAATCCGCTGACCCGGCTGTGCACCAGTGTTGCGGAGATGATTGATCATTACCGCAGCATCGAGGAACAGCGCGCGACGCTCGGCTATGACATCGACGGCGTTGTCTACAAGGTCAACGATCTGGCGCTGCAGGGACGGCTGGGGTTCCGCTCCACCACCCCCCGCTGGGCCATTGCGCATAAGTTCCCGGCCGAACTCGCCTGGACCCGGCTGGAAGCCATCGACATCCAGGTCGGCCGCACAGGCGCGCTCAGCCCGGTGGCGCGGCTTACCCCGGTGACCGTTGGCGGGGTGGTGGTGTCAAACGCCACTTTGCACAACGAGGATTACATTCAGGGGCGCGACTCCAAGGGCGAGGAGATCCGCGGCGGCAAGGACATCCGCATCGGCGACTGGGTGCAGATCTACCGCGCCGGCGATGTGATCCCGAAAGTGGCCGATGTGGACCTGTCCAAGCGCCCGGAAGATGCAGAACCCTATGCGTTTCCGCACACCTGCCCGGAATGCGGCAGCCCGGCGGAACGGGAAGAAGGCGATGCCGTGCGCCGGTGTTCCGGCGGTCTGATCTGCCCTGCGCAGGCGGTCGAAAAGCTCAAGCATTTCGTCTCCCGCGCGGCCTTTGATATCGAAGGACTGGGCGCCAAGCAGGTGGAGCAGTTCCACAGCGATGGCTGGATCAAGGAGCCTGCGGATATCTTTGATCTGCAAGAAAATTATGGCTCTGGCCTGCAGCAGCTGAAGAACCGCGAGGGCTGGGGGGAGAAATCCGCTGACAACCTGTTCGCGGCGATTGAGGAAAAGCGCACGATCCCGCTGGCCAAGCTGATCTTTGCCCTTGGCATCCGCCACGCGGGTGAGGTCGCGGGCCGCGATCTGGCGCTGCACTACCGGGACTGGCAGGGAATGGCGGCTGCGATTGACGCGGCCCGTCCGGCGGCGCTGGCGCACCGGGCCGCCGATGAGGCCGAGGAGACCGAACGCCAGGCCGCCAAGGAGGAGGGCCGCCGCGCCCGGATATCTGAGACCCGTTCTGCCGCCGTTGCTGATTGCGGCGTGCCGGCCGAAGCCGCAGCCGCCTGGGCGGACCTGATCGGCGTCGACGGGATCGGCGCGGTGCTGGGCCTGTCGCTGTCGGATGCCTTTGCCAACCCGGAGGAACGCGCGGCCATCGACCGGCTGGTGGCGAAACTGACCATCGTGCCGCCCGATGCGCCGGCTGCGGACAGCCCGGTGGCGGGCAAGACTGTCGTATTCACCGGCACATTGGAGAAAATGACCCGCGCCGAAGCCAAGGCCCGGGCCGAGGCGCTGGGGGCCAAGGTCTCGGGCTCAGTTTCCAAGAAGACCGATATCCTGGTGGCTGGCCCCGGGGCGGGCTCCAAGGCCAAGAAGGCGGCAGAGCTGGGCATCCAGACCCTGGATGAAGACGGCTGGCTGGAGCTGATCGCAGAGGCATGAGCGGGCGTCCGGAGATCCTGTTTCCGCTGTTTGCCGGCGCCGAGACCCTGCAGGGTGTCGGCCCGAAAACCGCGCAGAATCTGCTCCAGATGGATATAGAAACGCCGCGCGACCTATTGTTTTCACTGCCTTATTCAGTGATCGACCGTCGGCGGCGCGACACCATCCGCGGGGTGGATTTGCCCGCGGTGGTGACGGTTGAGGTCACTGTGGGCCGTCACCGGCCCGCGCGGAGCAAGGGCGGTGCTTACCGCATTCATGTGCAGGACGCGGAGACCGAGTTCCAGCTGGTCTTTTTCCACGGCCGCAGCCGCTATCTGGAGGCACAGCTGCCGGAAGGCGCGCGCCGGGTGGTCTCGGGCAAGCTGGAGCTGTTCGACGGCATCGCGCAGATGGTGCATCCCGATCACATGCTGCCGGTGGAGGAGGCGCATGAGATTCCGGAGTATGAACCGGTCTACAGCCTGACCCATGGGGTCACGCAGAAAACCATGTATAAGGCGGCGCAAAGCGCGCTGTCGCGGATGCCGGAGCTGGCGGAATGGATCGACCCGGCGCAGATGCTGAAGGAAGGCTGGCCCGCCTGGCATGAGGCGCTGCAGTCTGCCCATGCGCCACAAGGCCCGGATGACCTGAGCCCGTTGTCGCCGGCGCGGGCGCGGTTGGCCTATGATGAGCTGTTTTCGCATCAGCTGACCCTGGCCCTGGCCCGCCAGACGGAGCGCAAGGCGCGGGGCATCGAAAGCCACGCCACCGGTCGGCTGCAGTCGCGTGTGCTGAAGGCGCTGCCTTACAAACCCACCAATGCGCAGGCGCGAGCGATCGAGGAAATCTCCGCCGACATGGCATCGCCCAAGCGCATGAACCGGCTGTTGCAAGGCGATGTTGGCGCCGGGAAAACCCTGGTTGCTTTCATGGCTTTGCTGGTCGCGGTTGAAGCGGGCGGGCAGGGGGTGATGATGGCCCCGACCGGCATTCTGGCGCAACAGCACATGGAAGGTCTTGCGCCGCTGGCCGAGGATGCGGGCGTGGTGATCGAAATCCTGACGGGCCGCGACAAAGGGGCTGAGCGCAAGGCCAAGCTGGCGGCGCTTAAGCGCGGCGACATTCAGGTTCTGGTCGGCACCCATGCGGTGTTCCAGCAGGATGTCGAATTCCGCGACCTGCGGCTGGCGATTGTCGATGAACAGCACCGCTTCGGCGTGCGCCAGCGGATGGAGCTTGCGGAAAAGGGCAAGGGCGCCGATGTGCTGGTGATGACCGCAACGCCGATCCCACGCTCGCTGGCGCTGGCGCAATACGGCGACATGGATGTCTCGGTGCTGGATGAGAAACCGCCCGGGCGCAAGCCGGTCAAGACGGCTGTCATCAGCACCGAACGCATGCAGGAGGTTGTCGATCACCTGCGCAAGGCGATTGCGGAGGGGCGGCAGTGCTACTGGGTCTGCCCGTTGGTGGACGAGTCCGAGCTGAGCGATCTGACCGCGGCGGAGGAGCGATTCAAGCATCTGCGCGCGGTGCTGGGCGAGGGGATTGCTGGCCTGGTGCACGGTCAGATGCCGCCCGCCGAGAAAGATGCCGCGATGGCGGCGTTCCAGGAGGGCAAGACCAAGGTTCTGGTCGCGACCACGGTGATCGAGGTGGGGGTGAACGTGCCCAATGCCTCGATCATGGTGATTGAGCGGGCGGAAATCTTCGGCCTGGCGCAGTTGCACCAGCTGCGCGGCCGGGTCGGGCGCGGCAGCGCTGAATCGACCTGCCTGCTGATGTATCAGCCGCCGCTGACCGAAGGCGGCCGCAAGCGGCTGGAGGTCCTGCGCGAGACAGAGGACGGCTTCCGGATTTCGGAGACCGATCTGCAGATGCGCGGGGCGGGCGACATGATTGGCACCGCGCAATCGGGCGTGCCGCGATTCCGGATTGCCGACCTGGAGCGTCAGGCCGGGCTGATGGCGGTGGCGCAAAGCGACGCCCGGTCGCTGCTGGCAGCCGATCCCAAGCTGGAAAGCGTCCGCGGCAAGGCGGCGCGTGTTCTTCTGTGGCTGATGAAGCAGGATCAGGCAATACGTTTGATTTCAGTGGGTTAAGCCGCGCTTCCGTGGCTGGCCTCCTGCCGCGTTCTTGTTTGTTCGCAAATGTTCTCAAAAAGTTCTTTACAGGTGGTCCTGAAAATGAGAACAAAGAGGAAACAAGATTGCCAGAGAGCAGCGAACCAAACTGGAGGAGGCCCGAGCCATGATGACACAGATCAAGACCACCATTCAGAATGCCCATTCCACCCTGCTGCAGGACGCCATCGGCGCGGCCTCGCTGATGGTGATGCTGGTGGCCGCACTTCATTTGCCCGGCCTGCTGTGACCCTGATTCCGAATTCCTGATTGCATCTGCCGTGCCGGGCCGGCCCTTTCCTGTCCCGGACTGTTTTAGGGGGTCAACCGCCTGTCCCGATCCCTGAATGGATTGCCTCAAGATCCTGCCTGGCCCGCCCGGGTCCCGCACAGCAGAGCATAACTGCCGCCGCCATCCTGCCCGGATGCGCGGCGGTTTTTTGTTGGACAGGCGGATTCAGCAGCAAATTCACCCTTGCAGTACTGCAGGGGAGGGCGCGGGTTTTACAGTCAATTGCTGTCAGTGGCGCAAAAGGCAGGCGTCAGGCGCACTGCTCCTTGGCGGCGGTCTGCATCGCCTCCAGGGTGGCCTCAAGCGCCAGCATGATGGAGGCGTGGCGGTTCTTGAACTCGCGCGCGGGCTGCAGAACTTCCAGCCCGTCAAAGGGCGCATCCGGCACCGGGCCGTCCTGGGTCAGCATGGTCTTCAACTGGTCGCGCGCCGTTTCAACCTCAGCCAGCGAGCGGCCGACCACATTGGCGCCGACCACCGCTGCTGAGGCTTGCCCCAGCGCGCAAGCCTTTACGTCCTGGCCGAAATCCGTGATCCGCCCGTGCTCAACTTTGATATCAACGGTAACGGTGGAGCCGCACAGCGGGGAGCGTTTCTTGACCGTGGCGTCAGGGGCCTCCAGCCGGTCGAGATGCGGAATATCCGCGGCCAGCGCCAGAATGCGCGAAGAATACAGCTTGATCAGATCGGATTCGCCAGACATCGCTTTCCCGGGCTTTCCCTGCTTGGTGGTTCCCCATACATAGGGAGCCGAACAGCAGATGCAAAAGGTTTTTGTCCATGTCTATTGCCGCGCCCTTTGATCCCGCCAGCCTGGTATATAATGATGCGGGACTGATCCCCTGCATCGCGCAGGACGAGGCCTCGGGCGAGGTGCTGATGATGGCCTGGATGAACGCGGAGGCGGTGGCGCGCACGCTGGAAACCCGCCGGGTCACCTATTGGTCGCGCTCGCGCAAGGCGTTCTGGATCAAGGGGGAGACCTCCGGCCACGTGCAGGAACTGGTCGATCTGCGGGTCGATTGCGACCGGGACTGCCTGCTGGCGCTGGTGCGCCAGACTGGCGCCGCCTGCCATACCAACCGCCGGACTTGTTTCTATACCGCGGTGCGGGAAGGCGGCGAGGTCGAGCTGATGAAGCCGATGGAGTGAGCAGCACCTAAGGGGGGCGGCCCTGGCGGGCCGTGCCTCCGGCGGGGATATTTTCAGCCAGAAGAAGCGGGCAGACCCACTAGGCCGCGGATGTCCTGCGGGGTGGCACCCTCGGCGCGGTACCTGGCGATGGCGCGGGCGTCGTCGCGTTTGGCGAGCCGCTTGCCCTGTGCATCGCGGATCAGGCGGTGATGATGATAAACCGGTGTGGGCAGGCCCAGCAGACTTTGCAGCAGCACGTGGATTTGGGTGGCCTCGAACAGGTCAGCGCCGCGCACGGCATGGGTGATGCCCTGGTCCGCGTCATCCGCCACCACCGACAGGTGGTAGGAGCTGCCCATGTTGCGGCGCACCAGGATGATGTCGCCAACACCTGAAATCAGCTGCTCAGGGTCCAGCTGGTGCGAGCCTTCAAACTCCGGCCCGGTTTCGGTGAAGCTGCGCAGCTCTGCGGCCTGCACGGCCTTTTCCATGTTCAGCCGGATCACGTCGCGCTCTGTCGCTTCAGCGGGCGGGCGGCTGCGGCAGGTGCCGGGGTAGATGCGCCC
Source organism: Leisingera sp. G5_S3_59_S7 (assembly GCF_054968485.1). Lineage (NCBI taxonomy): Bacteria > Pseudomonadati > Pseudomonadota > Alphaproteobacteria > Rhodobacterales > Roseobacteraceae > Leisingera > Leisingera sp. G5_S3_59_S7. Next base: position 42,928 of record NZ_JBQKUH010000018.1, on the reverse strand, counting down.
GTCGGGGCCGAATTGCGGCACGCCTTCCTGCGGCGCCCCCGCCGCGGCCTCGATATCGGCGCGGTTGCAGCGGCAGGGGTAGGTGAGCCCCAGGGCGGTCAGCCGGTCCAGTACCGCGCGGTAGCGGGGCAGCCGCTGTGATTGGCGCATCACTGGCTGCGGCCACTTAAGGCCCAGCCAGTGGAGGTCGTCATAGATCTGCGCCTCCCATTCGGGCCGGGCACGGGACTGGTCGATATCTTCGATGCGCAGCAGGAAACGGCCGCCCGCAGCCACGGCCATATCATGCGCCAGCAGTGCGGAATAGGCGTGGCCCAGGTGCAGCGGTCCGGTTGGCGAGGGCGCAAAGCGGGTAGTGAATGTCACGCTTTCTCAATTACATAAACAGTGGACTTAAGGTCGATTCCGGGCAGATGGTCGCCGTATTCCCTGAATAGCAGCCGTGCCGCGGAACAGTCCAGCCAGTCATTGAGCTTGCCGGTATAGGCGCGGTCCTCCAATGCGTGATCGTTGTAAGAGAAGACAAACAGGCCGCCGCGCGGCAAGGCGTGCATGATCATATCGAACACCGCAGGCGGGGCCGCGCCGGTGCCCAGCACACCGCAGCCGGTGATCAGGCGGTAGGCGCCTGCCGGGATCGGTGTGCTGTCGGCAACATCAATCAGAGTCAGATTACGGTAAACGCCTTTGCTGCGGGCCTGGGCAAGCATTTCCGCCGAAGGCTCCATGCCGTCCACGGTTTCAAAACCCCGCAGCCGAAGGGCCAGGCCCGAGAGGCCAGTGCCGCAGCCGAAATCCAGAACTGGTTCGCCCATCTCCGGTTGGAATTTCGCCAGTGCTTGGGCAATCCGCCCCGGTGTCGCATACCCGTTCCCGGCAATCTCGGCGTCATAGGAAGCGGCCCACTGATTGTAGTGCTCCAGGGTCGCTTCCGGTGTTTCAAGGTCGTAGGCCTTGTCCAGAAACTTATCGCTCATGGCGTAAGTTTAGGCGCTGCTTCCGTATCGCGTCTAGGAAAAGTTGCCAAGCCATTCCTGCCAGACCACTTTGGCGCGGTCGGTATAGGCCTTGTAGCGGTCCTTGCGGCCGCGGCGGCCGCCCTTCAGGCCGTCGACCGGGCGGAACAGGCCGAAGTTCACGTTCATCGGCTGGAAGGTCTTGGCCTCCGCGCCGCCGGTGATGTGGTGGATCAGCGCGCCCATGGCGCTGTCCTGCGGCACGCCGGGCAGTTCCCGGCCGAGGATCTCCGCCGCTGCCAGCCGCCCTGCCAGCAGGCCCATGGCGGCGCTTTCGACATAGCCCTCGACACCGGTGATCTGACCGGCAAAGCGGATGTTGGGTTTCCGCTTCAGCCGCATCTGCGCATCCAGCAGGGTGGGCGAGTTGATGAAGGTATTGCGGTGGATGCCGCCGAGGCGGGCAAAGCTGGCGTTCTCCAGGCCCGGGATCATCCGGAACACCTCAGTCTGGGCGCCGTATTTCATCTTGGTCTGGAAGCCGACGATGTTGAACAGCGTCCCCAGAGCATTGTCACGGCGCAGCTGCACCACGGCATGGGCCTTTTCTTCAGGCTTATGCGGGTTGGTCAGCCCCACCGGCTTCATCGGCCCGTGGCGCAGCGTTTCGCGGCCGCGTTCGGCCATCACCTCGATCGGGAGGCAGCCGTCGAAATAGCCCGCGGTTTCGCCCTCGTGGAACTCGGTTTTGTCAGCTGACAATAAGGCGTCGATGAAGGCCTCGTACTGGTCCTTGTCCATCGGGCAGTTGAGGTAAGCGGTGCGCTCTTCCTCGGTCTCGCCCTTGTCATAGCGCGACTGCATCCAGGCCTGAGACATGTCGATGCTTTCGGCATAGACGATCGGCGCGATGGCATCGAAAAAGGCGAGCGACTCGGCGCCGGTCTCGGCCTGGATCGCTTTGCCCAGTTCCGGCGAGGTCAGCGGGCCGGTGGCAAAGATCCAGTGGCCGTCTGCAGGCAGCTCGGTGATCTCCTCGTAGGAGACCGACACATTCGGATGCGCCTTCAGCCTGGCGGTCACGGTTTCGGCAAAGGGCTCCCGGTCAACGGCCAGGGCGCCGCCAGCCGGCAGGCGGTGCTGATCGGCGGTGGTCATGATCAGGCCGTTCGCCTGACGCATTTCCCAATGCAGCAGGCCCACGGCGTTCTGCTCGTCATCATCCGAGCGGAAGGAGTTGGAGCACACCATCTCGCCCAGGTTGCCGGTCTGGTGGGCAAAGGTTTCCACCTTGGGGCGCATTTCGTGGATCACCACCTGAACGCCCATGTTTGCCGCCTGCCAGGCCGCTTCCGAGCCGGCCATGCCGCCGCCCACGATGTGCAATGTCTGTGCCGAATGATCTGTCATGCCCGCCACATAGGGCAGGGGGCGGGGCTGTGCAACCGGCTTGGCGGCTCAATGCGGGCCGCGGAGATGCCGCATTCTGCGCGCGGCAAATACCGGATGCTCAGGCTGAACGGATGAAGGGGGAATTTGGGGCCGCCGCTGCGGGAATGATCGACCGGTGAGAGAGAACCGGCTGGAGGGACCCTTCCGCAGCAGCAGCCCAAATTGTGCAGGCCCGGGACTGTGCACCGGCCTTGCCCAATCTTTGCCATCTTTCCGCCTGAATTGAAAGGCAGTTGGCTGGCGTCTTAAGGAAACAATAGGTTTCGATTGGTAAACAAAGCCTAAAGTTCTCCGAAAATTTTCGGTTAAACTTATTCCTGCCAGTCCGGCGCGCGTTTTTCGATAAAGGCGGCCATGCCTTCGATGGTGTCGCGGTACATAAGGTTCTCGACGATCACCCCGCTGGTATAGGCATAGGCCTGATCCAGCGGCATCTGCAGTTGCTCATAAAACGCCTGCTTGCCGATCTTGACCGCCGCGCCCAGTTTCGCGGCGATTGTTTCGGCCAGCTTGGTGGTTTCCGATTCCAGCTGATCCAGCGGCACAGCGCGGTTGGCCAGCCCCAGTTCCACCGCGCGGGCCGCGTCGATGAATTCGCCCGTGGTCAGCAGCTCAAACGCCTGCTTGCGCGGGATGTTGCGGGACAAGGCCACCATCGGGGTGGAGCAGAACAGGCCGATGTTCACCCCGTTGACGCCGAACCTGGTGCCCTCAGCCGCCACCGCCAGATCGCAGGAGGCGACAAGTTGGCAGCCCGCCGCCGTGGCGATGCCGTGAACCTGAGCGATCACCGGCTGGGGCAGGGACTGCAGCCCTGTCATCACGCGGGTGCAGCGGGCAAACAGATCCTGGAAGTAGGCCTTGCCGCCGTCTTCTGCGGCGCGGCCCGCAGTCATCTGCTTGATGTCATGGCCTGCGCAAAAGCCTTTGCCGGTGCCGGACAGGATCACCACCTTGATGCTGCTGTCCTCGCGCAGGGCCTCAAACTGTTCCTGCAGCGCCGCCAGCATCTCGTCCGACAGCGCGTTCAGCTTTTCCGGTGTGTTCATGGTCAGCCGGGCAATGCCGCCCGTGTCGCAACGTTCCAGAATTGCCATCTTGCTCTCCTCCCAAGGGTTGCGCCAACTCTAGTCAGCGCGAAGGGAAAGGAAAAGCATGGCACTGGCATTTGATGTCGCAGGTCTGACGGACTACCTGCATGAGATCTTTCCGCAGGTGAAGGACGATTTTGCCATTGATGCGATGGATGAGACGGGTCTGCGGATGCGCCTTCTGACCGCGGAGCGGCACCTGCGGCCCGGCGGCACCGTGTCGGGCCCGTCGATGTTCGCGCTGGCCGATTGCGCGATCTATGCGCTGATCCTGTCGCGGCTGGGGCGCGAGGCGCTGGCGGTCACCACCAATTGCGCGCTCGATTTCATGCGCAAGCCTGTGGCAGGCGCCGATGTGATCGCCGAGGCGCGGTTGCTCAAGCTGGGCCGGGTTCTGGCGGTGGCGGATGTGCTGATGTATTCCGAAGGGATGGCGGAGCCGGTCGCCCGCGCCTCCATGACCTATTCGATCCCGCCCAAGCGCTAAAGCCCGGTGGCCAGCGGCTGGCCGACCTTGACCAGCGTTTCCCGGCCCTTGGCGCTGTTGGCCGCGAGGTCATCGGCAAACCGGATTCTGCCCGGCTCGAACACCACCACCACGGTGGAGCCGCCGAACTTGAAATAACCCTTTTCGTCCATCTTCTGCACTTCGCCGGCCGTGCGGGTGTTGACGATGGCGCCGACGCCAAAGGCGCCGACCTCGACAAAGCAGTAGCTGCCGAAGTTTTCGGTCTCAACCAGCGTCCAGCTGCGCTTGTTCTCGCCGAACACATCCGGCCCGGCCCCCAGCGCAATCGGGTTCACCGAATGCAGCGCGCCGGGAATGTCCTCTGCCGCTGCGATCCGGCCTGCGGCGGGGAAGTGATAGCGGTGATAATCCGCCGGGCACAGCCGCACGATGGCCAGCGCGCCGCCGATGAAGCGGTCCGCAATGCCCGGCAGCATGGTACGGACTGACATCGGATAGCCCTTGACCGGGACAAACACATCCTCTGCCAGTTCAGGGAACACCAGCACCCGGCCGTCGGCGGGTGATACAATATCCTTCGGGTCATCGCTGAAGGGGCGGGCTTCGGGTTTCAGGTGGCGCACAAAGAAATCGTTGAAACAAGCGTAGCTGTCAGCAGGGGCCGTGGCCTCAGACATGTCAATCGACAGATCGTCGACCACCTTGGCGATCTTGCCCCTGGAAAACCGCGAGTCGAACCAGGCGCCCATCAAGCGGCTGATGAGCGCGGAGCGGAACAGCAGCTTTTCCACCGGCCTGGCGCTGGCATTCTGATAGGCCCAGCGGATCCATTTCTCGCCCAGCACCACCTCCTCAAAGGTCTCGCCGGTTTCGCGGTCAACAACAAGGATGGGGTCGCGCTGCATTTGGCCTGCCACGTCTGATGAATGTCCCGCCGCGCCTAGCAAAGACGAGCAGTCAGGCCAAGGGGGATTGGTGCGCAACGTTAGGGCCGGGACCGTCCAGGGGCTGGATCAATCAAATCAGCGTTCGCCCGCCGTGGGGCGGGCGGACGCGTGTTTGCCGCTGGCGCGGCAGGCGAATTGGAAAAAACAGACCCGGTTCAGGCTGCAACCAAACAAGACGTAATAGATTACAACAAGGTTTCCGAATTAGCCCCGGATACGAAAAAGGGGGCCGAAGCCCTCTCATGCCTCCCGCTTACGGGAACAGCTTTTTCACATAGTTCGGCAAGGCAAATGCGGCTTTGTGAACTTCCGGGTTGTAATACCCGGTCTCGATCCCGGCAGCGGCAAAGCGTGCCTCCAGATCCTCAAGGCTCACGTTGCGGGCTTTGTCCGAGTGGCTGCCCCAGCCGAACGCCATCGGCCCGCCCGCATAGGTCGGCACGGTGGCCAGATAGCAGGACGCATCGGCAAACAGCGCCTGGAATGCGCGCAGGGTGCCGGTCAGCTCATCGCCCTGCATGAACGGCACGCCGTTCTGGGTGACGATGATTCCGTCCTCGGTCAGCGACCGCGCCGCATGGCCATAGAAGGTATCGGTGAACAGAACTTCACCGGGGCCGATCGGGTCAGTCGAATCGACGATGATCACGTCGAACTTCTCGGTGTTCTCTTTCATGAAGAGCGCACCGTCGTTGATCACCAGATTGAGGCGCGGATCATCAAAGGCGCCGTCGCTCAGCATCGGCAGATACTCTTTCGAGAAATCCACCACGCCGCCGTCGATCTCCACCATGGTGACATGCTCGACCGAGGTGTGGCGCAGCGCCTCGCGGGCCATGCCGCCGTCGCCGCCGCCGATGATCAGCACGCGCTTTGCGTTGCCATGCGCCAGGATTGGCACATGGGTCAGCATCTCGTGGTAGATGAAGTTGTCGCCTTCGGTGGTCTGCACCACGTCGTCCAGCGTCAGAATGCGGCCGAACTGGCCGTTCTGGAACACTTTCAGGCGCTGGTGCTCGGTGTTGCTGTCATAGAGCATCTCATCCACGCGCAAACGCTGGGCGTAATGCGCGTGCAGGCTCTCTGTGACCCACTCCTTCTTGACGGCATCGCTCATGCTGCCACCTCTTTGGCGATCAGCTCCTCCCCGCGCAGCAGTTCGCGCACTTCCACCATGTCGGTGCTGAACGCTTCCTTCAGCACGCCGACGGCTTTCCAGGGCTCTGCATCGCCGCACATGAACACGTCAAACGCGCCATAGCCGATTTCCGGCCAGGTGTGGACGGAGATGTGGCTTTCCGCCAGCACGGCCACGCCGGACACGCCCTGCGGCGAGAACTTGTGGGTGTGGATGTGCAGCAGGGTGGCGCCGCAGACCTCGACGCATTTGCGGAAGGCGTTCTGTATGCGCTCTTCGCAGTCCAGGCCGGTGCCCTTCATCACTTCGATGATCAGATGGGTGCCGGCAAACACCTTGCCATCCTTGCGGATGAAATGGTCTTCGCGGTCGGAATCAACAACAGCATCAAGATTCGCGGCAGTTACACCGCGGGCGGTATCTTCCTCATGGGCGCCTGTCTCCAGACCGATCCCCAGTTGGAAGAGGTTGGCGTCTTTCATGGCGCTCCCCTTCGTTCCAGTAGATGACAATCCAGACGGCCCTTAGCGCCCCCCCGGATAAGAGTCCGGGGTTGGGATCGGTGCCGAAAGTGAAGGGGCATGTAGGACCCATGAAGGATTCGATCAACCTTTAATTTCCGCATAGCTGGTAACGCATGGGCGGGCGGGTCCGGCCGGGGCGCGGAGGGCATAAAAAAAGGCCGGGGCGAACCCCGGCCGTCAGGTTGTTCTTTTGCCCAGGGGATCATGGGCGCCAGAACGGAAGAGTGGCTTCATAATGAGCGTCGGCGCGGGACAGGCCGATGTCCTGCAGTTGCGCGTCGCTCAGGTGTTTCAGCTGGCACCGGGTTCGGTGGCGCAGGCTCCACTTGGTCACCAGCACGGCAAAGAGGACGGCCCACTGCGCCAGCACCGGCAGGGCCGGGCGGCTGTTCAGAAAGGACATGTTCGATTGTGCCATTTGCGTGTGCTGTGCCATGGGAGGCTTCCTTCGTATTGTGTTGATACAATCCTGTTGATTTGCTGTAAATTCCTGATACAAAGAGGCGGGTGTAATGTCCAAGGATGGATTGTAATGGGTACAATTTGGCCGCAGAGCCTGGCAGAGGCCAAAGGGCCGAAGTATAAGATGGTGGCCGACACAATCCGGTCCGCCATCGAAACCGGCGGATTGAAAACCGGTACAAAGCTCCCTCCGGTCCGCGATCTCGCGTACCAGTTGAGCATTACGCCCGGCACCGTGGCCCGCGCCTACAGCATTCTCACCGATGAGGGGGTGCTGGAAGCCGAGGTCGGGCGCGGCACCTTTGTAGCCGAAAAGAAGAAACCGGTGCCGGATGACGTATGGTCGCGGCAGCTGCATTTGGCCGAGGCGCGCGATCCCGGCCACGTCAGCCTGTTCAGCCCGCGCATTGCCGACATGGGGCAGGTCGCCGCGGTGCGCGAAGCGCTGCAAAAAGTGGCCGAAGGCGACGCGCAGAAGTTTCTGAATTACCCGACCCGCGACGCCTATCTGCCGGTGCGCCAGGCCGCAGCCGCCTGGGTGGGGCAATCGCCGGTCGGCACTGTCACCGAAAATGACATTGTACTGACGCACGGCGGCCAGAACGGGCTGATGGTGGTGCTGCAAGCCATCCTGGAGGGGCCGCAGCCGGTCATCATGGTCGAGGATCTGACCTATGCGGGCTTCCGCCGCGCGTCGGAGCTGCTGAGGGCGCAGGTGGTCGAGGTGGCGATGGACGACCACGGCATCCGCCCGGATTCGATGGAGCTGGCCATCCGCAAGACCGGCGCCACCGTCCTGTGCACCAGCCCGGAGGTGCACAATCCCACCGGGCTTTACACGCCTTTGGAGCGGCGAAAGGAAATTGTCCGGATTGCCCGCCGCCACGGGGTGCAGATCGTCGAGGACGACTGCTACCGCCTGGGCGAGTCCCGGGCGCCCAGCTACCGGGCGCTCGCGCCGGAGCTGGCCTGGCACGTCTCCTCGATCTCCAAGATCCTGACGCCCGCCCTGCGCGTCGGCTTTGCGCTGGCGCCAGAGGGGCGGGCGGCGGATCTGCGGCGGGTGGCGGAACACGGCTATTTCGGGCTGGCGCAGCCGCTGGCCGATCTGATCCGTATCCTGCTGACCGATCCCCGGCTCCCCGGGCTGGTCGGCAAGGTCCGCGCCGAGATGGCCCGCTATGTGCGGGTGGCGGTCAATGCACTGGGCGGCTTTGACCTGACCTGGAACCCGGATGTGCCGTTCCTGTGGCTGCGGCTGCCCTCGGGCTGGCGGGCGGCGGCCTTCACCCGCGCGGCAGAGGCGAACGGTGTGCAGATCCGGTCTGCCGATGAATTCGCCCTGCGCGACGGCCGCGCCCCGCACGCGGTCCGCATCGCCGTCAACGCCCACGTGCCGCTGAAACGCTTCGAGGAGGCGATGCTGCGCCTGCGCGCCCTGCTGGACAACCCGCCGGAGCAGATCAGCGTCTGAAATTATGGGGTATTATAATACCTATTTTATAAATCATTGAATACTAAAGGTTTATTATTGTTTGACCCTGTTGACGCAGCATTGCGATCCCCGTAAACCCCCTCCATCGCATTCAGGCGGGACCGTTTTGGATTCTGCCTTCACGACAAACAGGATTGACCTGCCATGAAAACCTTCTCTGCTACTCCGGCAGATATCGAGAAGAAGTGGATCCTGATCGACGCCGAGGGCGTTGTTCTGGGCCGTCTTGCCTCGATCGTTGCCATGCGCCTGCGTGGCAAGCACAAAGCCTCGTTCACTCCGCATATGGACATGGGCGACAACGTCATCATCATCAACGCCGACAAGGTGCAGATGACCGGCAAAAAGCGTGACGAAAAATTCTACTGGCACACCGGCCACCCGGGCGGCATCAAGTCGCGCACCAAACAGGACATCCTGGAAGGTGCCCACCCGGAACGCGTCGTGTTCCAGGCCGTCAAGCGCATGCTGCCGGGCAACCGCCTGTCGCGTCAGCAGATGACCAACCTGCGTATCTATGCCGGTGCCGAGCACCCGCATGAAGCCCAGGCCCCCGAAGTTCTGGATGTTAAATCCATGAACAAGAAAAACACCCGGAGCTGATATCGATGGCTGATCAGATCAACACTCTCGAAGAGCTCGCAGCTGCAACCGGCGTGGAAGCAGTGGCTGAGGAAACCATCGCGCGTGAGCCGGTTCGTGACGAACTGGGCCGCTCCTATGCCACCGGCAAGCGTAAAGACGCTGTTGCCCGTGTCTGGATCAAGCCGGGCTCCGGCAAGGTCGAGGTGAACGGCAAGGAAATCAACAAGTACTTCGCCCGTCCGGTGCTGCAGATGATTCTGCGCCAGCCGTTCCAGGTTGCCGGCGTCGAAGACCAGTTTGACGTCTACGCCACCGTCAAGGGCGGCGGCCTGTCCGGTCAGGCCGGCGCGGTCAAGCACGGCATCTCCAAAGCGCTGCAGCTGTACGATCCGTCGCTGCGCGGCGCGCTGAAGGCCGCTGGCTTCCTGACCCGCGACAGCCGCGTTGTGGAACGTAAGAAATACGGCAAGGCCAAAGCCCGCCGCTCGTTCCAGTTCTCGAAGCGTTAATTCGGAACACATCCAATTCGAAAGGGTCCGCCGCTGGCGGGCCCTTTTTTTTGCCTGCCTGCTTTTGCCGAAATCTTTCAGGGTTCTTTTAGAAAGATTTTCTAATTTGTTTCCGGATTCGAGTGACCAGCAAGCGAAGGCAGGACAGATAATGGTAACACCGGAAAACCCCAAGACCGCACCGATCGGAAACGGGCAGCTGGACATCGGCCGCTTCACCCATGGCTACGAGGGCCTGGACATCCAGGAGCAGGGCGGCGGCGCCAATGTGTCCATCGGCGCGTTTTGCAGCATCGGCAGGGGTGCAAAGATCCTGCTCGATGCCTCGCCCGCGCTGGACCGGATCACCGCCTTTCCCTTCGGCGAGGTTTTCACCGGGGAGCTGGGCAGCGCCGGGGTTCACGTGCCGCGGCAGGGCGGCGGCGATGTTGTCATCGGCAACGACGTCTGGATCGGCGCCAATGCAACCGTGCTCGCCGGGGTGACCATCGGCAACGGCGCCGTCATCGGCCCCAACGCCACTGTTACCTGCGATGTCGGCCCCTATGAGGTTTGGGCAGGCAACCCGGCGCAGATGGTGCGCAAGCGGTTTGACGATACGGTCTGCGGAAAACTGCAGGAACTGCGCTGGTGGGACCTGCCGCTGCCGCTGATCCAGGAAATGGCGCCGCTGCTGTCGGCCCAGCCGACGGTGGAGCTGATTGAAGGTCTGCAAGGCATCGTCGCCGATTTGGTGACCTTCACCGATCAGGAGGCCGCCGGCAGCGCAGCCTGAGGCGGGGCAGGGCCTTTGCCCGCGGAACACCACCGTGATTTCCGGCCCGGGACCCGGCCAGGTCCCAGGGCCGTTAACTTTTGCGGAAAACTGTCGTAACATCGGCGGCACTGCTTCCTGATGGGGGAAAGCTGTCATGCCGCAAACCATTTACGAGAAATACGGCGGGTTCAGCGCCATCAGCCGCGTCGTGATGACATTTTACGAGATGGCGCTCGATTCCGATCAGATCGGGGACTACTTCGCCGACGTCGACATGGCGCGGCTGATTGACCACCAGACCAAGTTCATCTCCTCGCTTTTGGGCGGGCCGGCCTCCTTCAGCGATGAACGGCTGGAGGCGGTGCACCGGGCCCTCGGCATCACCCATGAGGATTTCGACGAAATGGCGGCCCTGCTCAAGGACGCGCTGGAGCAGCATGGCCTTTCTGAGCCGGATGTCCGCACCACGCTGGCGGCGATCGAGGCCAAGCGCAACATCATCGTCACCAGGAACGCGGCATGAGCATTGCCGCCATCAACGAACAGCTGCTGCGCGCGATCGGCGTCGGGGTGGCGGTGGTGCGGGCCTCTGACCTTGGGTTTGTTTTTCACAATCAGCCCTTTGCGGAATGGTTCGGCACGCCGAGCGAGGGCGCGGCGCTGACCGATGCCATCGACGGGCTGGACCGCGAGGATCTGGGCCCGCTCTGCGAGGAGGGGCTGCGCTATTCGGCGGAACTGAAGATCAAGCGCAAGCGGCGCACCCTGGTTTTTGCCATCAACATCTCGCAGGCCAGCCATCTGGATGAGGCGCTTCTGGTGGTGGAATGCCAGAACATCACCCGCATCCGCGAGCTGGAAAGCATGATCGACAGCTACTCCGCGATGGTCGAGCGCAACACCCGCGAATTGGAGCGCGAGAAGGAGCGGGTGGAGCGGCTCCTGCTGAACCTCATGCCGCGCCAGGTCTATGAGGAGTTCAAGACCTTCGGCGTCGTCACCCCGCAGCTGTACCCGCAGGTGTCGGTGGTGATGCTGGATTTCGTGAATTTCACCGATTTCGCCTCCCGCACCGATCCGACGGTCACGCTGGGAGAGCTGAACGACATCTTCACCGCCTTCGACCGCATTGTCGAACAATACGGCTGCGAGCGGATCAAGACCATTGGCGACGCCTATCTGGCGGTGGCTGGAATGCCGGAACCGATGCCCGAACACGCCACCGCCGTGGCCCATTGCGCCACCCGCTTCCTGCGCTATCTGGAGCGGCGCAACCTGAGCCACCAGCACAAATGGCAGGCGCGGATCGGGCTGGGCACCGGCTCTGCCGTCGGCTCGGTGGTGGGAATCCAAAAATATGTCTACGACGTGTTCGGCCCCGCGGTAAACCTGGCCTCCCGCCTGCAAGTCTTTGCCAACCCGATGAAAATCGTCGCGCCAGAGGAAATGAAGGACGCCTTGTCCGAGGAATTCCATGTCACCGACATCGGCCCCGAGGACATCAAGGGCATTGGTGAGGTGAACCTGATCAACGTCGGTGCCGAGTTGAGCGCGCCGCAGCCTGCCAGCCGGTTTTAGCTGTCCGGTTCAATCAGCCCCAGCCCGCGCAAGTAGATGCCGATGCCGCTTTCCAGTAAATCCTCGGGCGGAAACGGCGACGTGGCCCCGGGAGAGTTGCGCGCATACAGCTCCACCACCCCGTGGCTCATCGCCAGAACATGGGCCGAAAACATCGAAGCGGGCGGGCGTTTGTGCTCCGGGATATGCTGGCTCAGGTCCGCGGCGGCGCGTTCCAGGATCGCCCGTGCGCGGGCGGCGGCATCAGCCAGTTCCGGCGTGCGGTTCACTGACACACCGCTTTCGAACATGGCGATGTAATGGCCCGGGTGTTTGCGCGCAAAGGCCAGATAGGCCCGGCCCGTCGCCTCAAACGCCGCCAGCGCCGAGGGCTGGTATTTCTCATAGGCATGCTGCATCAGGTCGGCAAACATGACGTAGCCCTGGCGCGCGGCTTCTGCGATCAGATCCTCGCGCCCCTCGAAATGCCGGTAGACCGCCGCCGGGGTGACGCCCGCCTTTTTGGCAGCTTCCGACAGGGTGAATCCGGTCGGGCCCTTGGCCTCGATCAGCTGCAGGGCGGCTTCGACCAGCGCCTGGCGCAGGTTGCCGTGATGATAACCGCGTTTAGGCATCCCAGATGTCCGGGCCTCCGCAAATTTCGGTGTCCAGGGCGCCGATGGCCTTGGCGTCCTTGTTGTCATAGTCGATGGCGGTCAGAACCGCCCGGATCGCCGCCAGCCGCGCCCGCCGCTTGCCGTCGGAGCGCACGATGGTCCAGGGCGCCTCGGGGCAATGGCTGCGGTCCAGGGTCTCGGAGATTGCGGCGGTGTACTCGTCCCATTTCTCCAGCCCCTTGACGTCGATCGGGCTCAGCTTCCATTGCTTCAGGGGATCGGATTCCCGCTTCAGGAAGCGGCGCAGTTGCTCCGCCCGGCCGACGTTGAGCCAGAACTTGAACAGCAGCACGCCGTCCTCCACCAGCGCCTGCTCAAACCCCTTCACCTGGTGAAAGAACCGCTCGCGCTGGTCATCGGTGCAAAAGCCGAACACCTTCTCCACCACGCCGCGGTTGTACCAGCTGCGGTCAAAGAACACGATCTCGCCGCCCGAGGGCAGGTGTTCGATATAGCGCTGGAAGTACCACTGGCTCTGTTCCTCTGCGGTGGGTTTTGACAGCGCCACAACCCGGGCGCCGCGCGGGTTCAGGTTTTCGCGGAAGCGCTTGATCGTGCCGCCCTTGCCGGCCGCATCGCGGCCCTCGAACACGATGGCGATGCGCGCGCCGCTGGCTTTGACCCAGGCCTGCAGCTTGACCAGTTCGATTTGCAGCGCCTCCAGCTCCTTTTCATAGGCTTTGCGGCCCATCCGCTCCCGGTGGGGGTAGCTGGAGTTGAGGATTTCGTCCTTGTCCGCATCCTGGATCGCCTCGCGGATGTGCTCTGGCGCGCCGGTCTCGTAAAAGCGGCTGATGGCTCCGTCAAATGGCAGCGTCATATGCAAAACCCTTCTGTCCTCAACACCTTATATGGGTATGCAGTATGGAATGTGAATCGCATTAACGCAAACGTGCCCGGGCGGCAGCGCGGTGCACCGCTTCGGCCACAGCATCGGTTGCCACGTGATGCGGCATGTGGCCGATCCCCTCCAGCAGGGTCAGGGCGGCACTGGGGACGTCCCGGACCAGCTGCCGGGCGTGGATATTGGGGCTGACGGTGTCATCCGCGGTGCCGTGGATGATCTCGACCGGCACGCCGATCCGGCTGTAAAGCGGCGCCAGCGCCTTTACCTCAGACAGCAGATTGGCGCGCTGCCGGGCATTGGCCCGCAGGGAATTGCGCCGCAGAGTCAGGCCGATGCCGAAGTGCTCGGCATAGCCGTCCGGCACCGGCTGGGGGGCAAAAACGGCGTCCAGCGTCTCCATCACCGTGGCACGGGACACAAACGCGGTGAGGGCCGGGACCGCGAGGGCGCTGCCGATCCGGGAAGACGTCACCTTGTAAAACGTGTCCAGCGGCGTGTCCCAGGGGTGCGAAACGCCTGCAACAGACACCAGTGCCGCCAGCGCCTCCGGGTGGTCGACGGCCCAGGCCAGTGCCACCGCGCCGCCATAGCTTTGGCCCAGCACCACGGGTTTTTCCGCGCCTAATTGCGCCGCGGCCTGGCGCAGCACGTCCGCCTGCTGCCGGATTGTCGCGCCGGTGCCGTTCAGACGGTCGGAATAGCCCAGCCCCGGCCGGTCAAAGACAAGGATGCGGAACTCCTTGGCCAGCGCCGGTGCCAGCCGGAAGGTCATGTCCCGGGTGTTGCCGCTGGAGCCGTGGATCAGCACCAGATCGGGCGCACTGCCCTTGGGGCGGCCCATTTCAACCACGTGCACCCGGTGGCGGCCGACCACCAGCACCTGGCCCTGCGGCGGGTGGCTGGCCTCGGCAGCTGCCTCGCGCCGTCCGGCCTGCCAGGCGGTCAGCGCGGCGCCGGTTGCAACAGCAAGGCTCAGGTAGACCAGCATCTTACCGGCCGATCTGATCCAGCTCATATGGCGTGGTCTGGTAGATCTCATTGATCCAGTTGCCATACAGCAGATGCGCGTGGCTGCGCCAGCGGTTCTGCGGCTGCTGGCTGGGATCATCGTCCGGATAATAGTTGTCCGGCACGTTGATCGGGGTGCCATTGGCCACGTCGCGGTCATACTCCTGCTTCAGTGTATCACTGTCATACTCAAAATGGTTGAAGATATAGAGCGCCCGGTGCGCCTTGTCCTCAACCAGGCAGGGGCCGACCTGATCGCTGCCCAGCAGGGTTCGCAGCCCCGGGGCCGCGTCAATTTCTGCTTGCTTCATTTCGGTCCAGCGGCTGACCGGGATCACGAAGTCATCCGAAAACCCGCGAAGGTACGGCGAGGCCGGCGCCAGGTTCTGGTGCCGGAAACAGCCGAACGCCTTGTGGTCCAGCATGTGTTTCTTCACGCCATGGAAATGGTTGATCATCGCCATGCCGCCCCAGCAGACGCCAAAGGTCGAATGCACGTTCGTCTGGGTCCATTCGAACACCTCGCGCATCTCGTCCCAATAGGTGACTTCCGGAAACTCCAGATGCTCAATCGGCGCGCCGGTGATGATCAGCCCGTCGAACTTCTGATGCTTCACTTCCTGGAAGGAGTGGTAGAACTCCTCCATATGCTCAGCCGCGGTGTTCCTGGTCTGATGCTCGGTCATCCGGATCAGGCTCAGCTCGATCTGCAGCGGCGTGGCGCCGATCAGCCGGGCAAACTGGTTCTCGGTCTGGATCTTCTTGGGCATCAGGTTCAGCAGCCCGATGCGCAGCGCCCGGATATCCTGACGCGCCGCCTGATCCGGCGACATGACCATCACGCCTTCGTTCGTCAGAACGTCATAGGCGGGGAGGTCTGCGGGGATCTTGATGGGCATGTCACTGTCCTGATTTGCGGAAGGGTGTGCGATATAGCGGAAGCTGAGAGATAAGCGGCTTAGCCGCGGGCCTCAAGGGCCGAGGCGATCAAATCCACGAAACCGGCCTCGTCCTTGACGGCTGAGATCTGGTCGGCGGTGACGGTGATGCCCCAATTGTCCGCCATCGCCTGATAGCGCGGCTGGCGGTGCGCCAGCGCCTGGGCATAGGTCCAGCGGATAAAGGCGTCGGGGTCCACATCCCCCTCAGCTATGCCATTTTCGTTGAGATACTCTTGCCAGACCCGGTCCAAGAACTCCGGCTGATAAGACATCGGCTTGGGCGCGCGGTCGAACCGGCGCACCAGCTCCTCGGTGTGCGCCTCATCGCCTTTGATCCAGACCATTAGCGTGTGCTTGCTGAGTTCCGACAGGATCTGGTCGTTGGGGTCGTTTGCATCGACCCATTCGCAGATCGACCCGCCGGTATCGCAGATGAAATTCGGATAGCCGTAAAGCTGCTGCGCCCGGTCTTCAAAATACTCGGTGTCCAGCAGCGCGCGGATTTCCGCGACCCGGAACTGCTCCTGCCGCCGCTTGTACTCCGCGATCGGCAGTCCGCCTTTGGCCGTGTCGCCGGGCTTGCCCAGATAGGCGGCAACCGGCGTCAGGTTTTCAAAGGTGATGTTGGAGCCGATGAAGATCGAATCCGACAGCAGAAGCTCCCGCAGGAATGGCACTTTCATCGCCTCGGCCTTGGCGTTGTCGGCGATGTATTCGCCCATGTAGCGGGTGCCGATGCGGTAATCGACAGAGTAGTGGAACCAGCTGCCGGCACCGCGCAGGACGTTGCTGACATAGGTTTTGCCAAGCCCGGACATGCCAAAGAACAGCACCCGTTTTTTCTGCGCATCGCGCCAGTCCTGTGCGGAAGAGTAGAGCATGAGATCCTTAGTCCCTGAAGGTTTCACGCCTTGCTAATCGCCTGCGCAGGCTGGGTCAATTCCGTGCGCGCTTGCGCCGCAAGCGGGGCTTGCCGTTCAGGACCGCAAGCCCCGCCGCCAGTAGGGCAAAACCTGCATAGGCCTGCGGCTTCAGCGCTTCGCCCAGCACCCCTGCGCCCAGCACGATGGCGACCGGCGGGATGATCAGCGTGACCAGCATCAGATTGCCGCTGCCCGCCAGCCCCAGCACCCGGTAATACAGCAAATAGGCCCCGGCGGTGGCAATCAGCGAGAAATAGGCGATCGACATCCAGGTGTCCGTTTCCAGCGCCAGCACAGGCGCGCCGTCGATCAGCAGCGCTGCCGGAGCCAGGCACAGGGTGGAACCGGTCAGCATCCCCGCCGCCGCCACCTGCGGCGGCAGGCCGGACAGGTGCAGCCGCGCCCAGGCGCTGGCAAAGGCATAAGAGACCGTGCCCGCCAGAACTGCCAGCTGCGCGGTGCTGCGGATGTCGAAATCGGCAAACTGCTCCAGCCCGATGGCCGTGGCCACGCCCAGGAAGCCAAGGCTGACCCCCAGCGCCTTGCGCGCCGTCAGCCGCTCATCAGCAAAGACCAGGGCCGCCACGATCACCCCGAACACAGCCGTCGCTGCATTCAGGATCGAGGTGAGGCCGGTTTCGATATGCAGCTGCCCCCAGGCCATCAGCCCGAAAGGAATCACGTTATTGAGCAGCCCCATCACCAGAAAAGCCCCCCAGACCCGCGGCGCCTTGGGCACCGGCAGCCCTCTTAGCAGCACAACCCCCCACAGCAGCAGCGCCGCCCAGCCGCAGCGGTGCAGCACCAGGGTGGCAACGGGGATTTCATCCAGGGCGATGCGGATCGACAGAAACGATCCGCCCCAGATCACGCCGAGCAGGATCAGCTCGGCCCAGGCGCGGGGGGATATGGTCTTTTGCGGGCTCATGACGCTCAGCTAGCGCGCCGCCGGGCGCCAAGCGACCCGGTTCTTGCGGCAAAACAAAACCCCGCCCGGAAAAGGGGCGGGGTAGAAGGCAGGTCCTGCACCGGCAGCGGCCGGAGAAAGGATCAGAAGTTGTAGCCGACCTTCAGGCCGAAGCTGACAGCGTCGTTGTCCTGGAAGTTGGTGACAGGGTTGCCGCCCGGAGAGGCAACCGCGTCGCCCAGCTGGGTATAGCGGATGCCCGCGGAAATGGTCATGTTGTCCTGCTTATAGCGCACGCCCAGGCGGATCGCCTCATAGCCGTGGGTCGGCGCCAGCGGCGACACCAGGTCGTCGCCGTCCACATCCGCATAGATCAGCGCCAGCGACCCGGACCAGTTTTCGTTGAAGCTGCGGCCGATCCCCAGCGTGTAGGTAAAGGAATCGTCCAGGTCGATCAGGTCGACGGAGCGGCCGGCAAGGGTGCTGAGGCCCGGGACCACCAGATCTGTCACGCTGTGTTCAGCCCAGCGGATTCCGCCGAACAGCAGAGTGTCCTTGGCGATGCCGGTTTGAAAGTCCAGGTTCACCGACTGCGGCGTCTTGGTCTGGGTCGAGGTGCTGGCGGTGGCCCCGCTTGCGAAGGTTTCGTTCAGGTTGAAATCATGCTCGATTTCAGAGCTGTAGGTCAGGGCTGCGCGCAGAGCGATCTCGGGGATCTCATAGGCAACGCCGGCCACCCAGCCAAAAGCGCCTTCCTTGTTCACCTTCACGTTGTAGACGCCGCCGATAGAGGTGTAAGCACCGCCCTGCAGATTGATTTCGCCGTCAATCTCCTGATAGCGGATGCCGCCGTGGACGCTGAAGCGCTCGTTGAACTTGTAACGCAAAAGGGCGGTGATCGCGTTGGAGTCCGCCTGTGCGGTGGTGCCGCCCAGAAGCAAAGAGCCGGTTGTCGGGTAGTTGACGTCCACACCCCAGGGCTGATCGAAGATCAGGGCGAAAGACAGCTGTTCGTTGAGGTCGCGCTTGTAGCCTGCACCGAACATGTTGAAGCGTTCGCCGACATCCCCGGTGGCAGAGCCAAGCGGGTTCAAGGTCGTCCTGTCGTTGCCCGACAGGTCCACCGAAGTGGTCGCAAATGAGAATTCGGCGTAGTTGCCTTCTTCGAAGATAATGCCGATCGGCTGGCCGGTGCGGTCAAGGCCGCTGGCCATGGCAGAGCCGGACACCAGCGCCAGAGCGGCGGTTGTTGCAAGATAGCGTTTCATTGTTCCTCCCTTAGCAGCGGCCTGAGCGGGCCGCTTTACGCGAAGGTAATAGGGCAGAAATCCGCAGATCAACGGTAACCAAGCGGCAACTAGCGTGAAACGTTCAGTTCCGGGCGGACCTGACGGGACGTCCGGCAACGATGTTGAGGTAATTGGCGATGCAGATGATGGCTGCGCCGCTCAGCACCCAGGCATCCAGCGCCTCACCGTAGATCACCATGCCCAGGATCGCGATGGCGGGCAGGCGGGCGAAATCGACCGGCACCACAACGCTGGCGGGGGCCAGCGACAGCGCGGTGGTCAGGCAGAAATGCGCGGTGAGGCCGGCGATTCCGATCAGCACCAGCCAGGGCAGGGTAGAAGCATCCGGCAGCGCCATATCGCCGTCCCAGCCCGCTGCCAGCAGCCCCATGCCCAGCTGCATCGCCGTCAGCCATAAAAGGATCGACGCGGTCTGCTCGTGCCGGGTCAGCCTTTTGGTCAGGATCGCGGTGAGCGCAAAGAAGATCGCGCAGCTGGCCGCCGCCCCCAGACCCAGGTTCAAGGTGTCCGGACTGGGGCGGGCCACGATCAGGATGCCGGCAAAGCCCAGGCCAACCGCCAGCATCCGCCGCCGGGTCAGGGTCTCGCCCAGCAGCAGCGGCGACAGGATGATGACCCACAGGGGCGAGGTGAACTCCAGCGCAAAGACCTGCGCCAACGGCACCAGCGTCACCGCCAGGAACCACAGGTTCTGACCGGTGAAGTGAAACATGTTGCGCAACAGATGCACGCCCAGCCGGTCCTGACGCACCTGATGCCAGCGCCCGGTGGCCGTCAGCACCGCTGCCACGATCAGCAGGCCCACCATGCTGCGGTAGGTCATGATCTCGAACGTGTCCAGCGTCAGCCCGGCCTCGCGGCCCGCGATGGCCATGGCGGAAAAGGACACGATGGCGCCCACCATCCACAGGGCTGCCAGTCCCGCGCGCGCTTCACCCTCTGCCATTGCGGCACCTCTCCCGTTGCTGCTGGCGGGACCAGACAAGGATCGGGGCCGGGGGTCAAGCACAAGAATGGCCCGGCTGCAGCAGGCGCGCAGCCGGGCCGGGTATCAGGATCCGCAGGGCCGGGGCTGGCGACACCCCGGAGGTCAGGCCGCCGCGCTGCGCCGGGCAGCGCCGTCCAGAGTGCGGCCCGCGTTGATATAGGCGGTTGCCTGAGCCACCGGGTCAAAGTTCAGCCGCCCCAGCAAGGTCCGGATTTCGGCGGTCAGTGCCTCCGTCACCTCAGACTGATTGACGGTGGCGTTCTTCTTCTCCGGCAGAACCGGCACGCCGTGGTGGCCTAGGGCCGCCAGCAGCCTGGCGGCACCTTCCGGTTTTGTGGCTTCTTCCAGCTTTGCTTCGACAAAGTTGATCTGATCGCCGTATTTGATCTGATAGTAGGCATAGCGCGCTTCCATCTCCAGCGCGTACCAGATCGCCCAGCCGATCTGCCCCAGCTTCCGCAAGGCAGAGGCGTTTACGATCACATTGGTATAGCCCATGTCCAGATACCACTGCCATGGGATGGTGATGTTCTGGAAATCGTTGCGTCCGACATAGCTGGCACATTGCTTGGCCAGGTCCCGGCGCAGGATGATGACAGTAGTGCGGCTGCCGATGCTGCTGTCCGCCAGCGCCTCGATCAGCCCGCATTTGCCCAGCGTGTGGTTGGCTTCGGCATAAGGCGCCTGCAGCGAGGCCAGCTTGTTGCGCCAGAACTTTCGCGTTACGCCGTCCATGCCCAGGGTGTTGAACCTGCGCATGTGGCTGATTTCCGGCATTGCCGTGCCGAAATCCTCGA
The DNA here is from genome assembly GCF_054968485.1 of Leisingera sp. G5_S3_59_S7. Classification (NCBI taxonomy): domain Bacteria; kingdom Pseudomonadati; phylum Pseudomonadota; class Alphaproteobacteria; order Rhodobacterales; family Roseobacteraceae; genus Leisingera; species Leisingera sp. G5_S3_59_S7. Next base: position 22,588 of record NZ_JBQKUH010000018.1, on the reverse strand, counting down.
CACCGATCGGTTCGTGGACCGATCGTATGCGCAGGTTGTCACCCAGGAACTGCGCCAGCCAGGCAGTGCCGGTGCGCCCGGCGGAGAGGGTGAAGATAAAGTCGGTCCTGCCGGCCGTTTCCGGCTTGGCCATTGCCGGCGCTGTGCCAGGGCGTTTGTAGCCGAATTTGCGGATTTCAGCTGCGCACTGCTCTGCCACGATATCTGCCGCCGCGGGGTGCAGGGTATACAGTGTCTCCGGATCGGCGCCGCTGCGCGGGCGGATGGCGCCTTTTGCGCGAAGGCCGGAGAACCGCTCCCACAGACCGTCAATGCCGAGCGCGGAGATATCTTCCTCCAGATGCTCGTAGCGCAGGTAGACGTCCAGCGCATCCGGCCCGTCCAGCGGGGCGATTTGGCTGTTCTCGGTCAGCATGCTTGTGAAACCGCGCACGAACTTTCCAAACGGAATGCCGGCAGCGTCCGCCTTTTCCCAGTAGTAGCGGGAAATGATGGCATCATAAGGATCCCGCCAGATCGTAACCTTGGTGTAACTGTCCCAGATCTCTTGCGGGATGATGGCTTTAGCCTGGGCCGCTGGGATGTGGTTATAGAAAGTTTCAGCGGTCTCAGTGCCGTCCGGCCAGACCTGCTGCTGATGGTTCTGGGCGCCGCGATAGCCCAATTCAGCACGGGTCTTTTCATCGTTCGGGGAAATCGGCGTTATGACACTTGTTTCGTCGCAGAAACTGGACAGGGCGATTTCAAAGGATGTGCCGCCGACCTTCTTGGTCTTGATGAAGATCAGTTTCAGCGGGTGGCAAATGATCATTGGGTTCTCCAAACCAGCGGACCTTGGGGAAACTATCCAATAAACACCTGACGGATTGGTTAATGCGGAGAAAAACTGCTTTGAAATTTTATTCTATTTTTCCGCTGGGCTGCACATAAATAAAAACCCCGGCCGCCGGGCCGGGGTTCCTGTGTCCTGATCATTCCCACTCGATGGTGCCCGGAGGCTTGGAGGTGATGTCATAGGTGCAGCGGTTGATGCCCTTCACCTCGTTGATGATCCGGGTGGCGGTTTCGCCCAGGAACTCATGGCTGAACGGGTAATAATCCGCGGTCATGCCGTCCACCGAGGTCACCGCGCGAAGGGCGCAGGCATAGTCGTAGGTGCGGCCGTCGCCCATCACGCCGACGGTGCGCACCGGCAGGATCGCCACAAATGCCTGCCAGATCTCGTCGTAAAGACCGTGCTTGCGGATCTGGTCGATATAGACCGCATCGGCCTCGCGCAGGATGTCCAGCTTCTCGCGGGTGATCTCGCCGGGGCAGCGGATCGCCAGGCCCGGCCCCGGGAAGGGGTGGCGGCCGATGAAGCTCGCGGGCAGGCCCAGCTCGTGGCCCAATGCGCGCACCTCGTCCTTGAACAGCTCGCGCAGCGGCTCGACCAGTTTCAGGCCCATCTTCTCCGGCAGGCCGCCCACGTTGTGGTGCGACTTGATGGTGACAGAGGGGCCGCCCGAGAAGGAAACCGACTCGATCACATCCGGATACAGCGTGCCCTGCGCCAGGAACTCGGCGCCGTCGATGGTGTCGGCGTGTTTCTGGAACACGTCGATGAACAGCTTGCCGATGATCTTGCGCTTGGTCTCGGGGTCCGACTGGCCTTCCAGCTCGCCCAGGAACAGTTCGCTTTCGTCCGCGTGGATCAGCTGAATGTTGTAGTTGTCGCGGAACATCTTGACGACTTCTTCCGCCTCGTTCTTGCGCAGAAGGCCGTGGTCCACAAAGACGCAGGTCAGCTGGTCGCCGATCGCCTCGTGGATCAGCACCGCCGCAACCGAGGAGTCGACGCCGCCCGACAGGCCGCAGATCACCTTCTTGTCGCCGACCTGCTCGCGGATCAGGCGGATCGCCTCGTCCTTATAGGCGCCCATGGTCCAGTCGCCGGTAAAGCCTGCGATCTTGACGAAGTTTTCATACAGCGTCTTGCCGTTCGGGGTGTGGTGCACCTCGGGGTGGAACTGCACCGCAAAGAAGTTGCGCTCCAGATCGGCGGTGATCGCAAAGGGCGCGTTGGGCGAGGTGCCGTAGACCTCAAAGCCCGGAGCGATTTTGGAGACATGGTCGCCGTGGCTCATCCAGACCTGCTCGCGCTCTTCCAGGAACCAGCCGTTCAGCAGCGGGATGCGCTCCTGGCTCGGGGTCACATAGGCGCGGCCGAATTCGGCGGTGCCGTGGCCGCTGACCACTTGGCCGCCCAGCTGGTGCATCATCACCTGCTGGCCGTAGCAGATGCCCAGGATCGGCACGCCATAGTCGAAAATCTCCTGCGGCACACGCGGCGACCCCTCGCGGGTGACGCTGTCCGGCCCGCCCGAGAAGATCACTGCCTTCGGCGCCAGTTCGCGCACGAAGTCCATGGTGACATTCTGATAGGGGTGGATTTCGCAATAGACGTTCAGCTCGCGCAGGCGGCGCGCAATCAGCTGCGTGACCTGGCTGCCAAAGTCGATGATGAGAAGGCGGTCATGGGATGTCTCTGTCATGCACGCGCCATAGGGCAGGAACGCATTTTCCGCAAGAGGGTTTGGCGCTTGGCCCGCGCGCGGCCCGTTTTTTCACGGCTGTGCGGCCCATTGCCGGCGCAAGCTGTGCCAAGGGCCGCCGCTTCGGTGGAAAATGCCCCGCCAATGTCGCTTTTCAACTTGAATGGCCGTAATCCTGCGGCGCGGGGCGGCGCGGTGGCTATAATACCCTTCGCAATGAAATGCCTGTGGTGAGGATAAACCATGACAGAAGCAGCACCGCGCCGGCGTGCCCGGGGTGGCGGCGGCGCCGCCCGCCGCGCCGAACGCACCAGCGTCAAGATCGAGACCGCCAAGTACATCGAGCGCAATATCCCGAACTTCGAAGTTCTGAACGACGAAGCGCTGGAGATCATCGAGTACAACGCGGAAACCATCCTCGAAGAGGTCGGTGTCAACTTCGTTGACAACCCGGCGGCGCTGGAGCGCTGGCGCGAGGCGGGTGCGGATGTTCAGGGCGAGCGTGTGCGCATCCCCCGCGGCCTGGCCCGCAAGCTGTGTGAAACCGCGCCGTCGGAATTCACCCAGCATGCCCGCAACCCCGAAAAATCGGTGGTTATCGGCGGCCGCAACATGGTGCTGGCGCCGGTTTACGGCCCGCCGTTCGTGCGCGACGCCAATGGCGGCCGCCGCTATGCGACCATGGACGACTTCAACAAGTTCGTGAAGCTGGCCTATATGTCCAAGTGGCTGCACCACTCCGGCGGCACCGTGTGCGAGCCCACCGACATCCCGGTGAACAAGCGCCACCTGGACATGCTGATGGCCCACATGACCCTCAGCGACAAGCCGTTCATGGGCTCTGTCACCGAACCCAGCCGCGCCCAGGACTCCGTCGAAATGGCCGGCATTCTGTTCGGCAAGGAGTTCGTGCAGAACAACACCGTGATGACCTCGCTGACCAACATCAACTCGCCGATGACCTTCGACGACGTGATGATGGGCTCGCTGGAAGTCTACGCCAAGAACATGCAGGCCTGCATCATCTCGCCCTTCATCGTCGGCGGCGCCATGGCGCCGGTGTCGGTGGCGGGCACCCTGACACAGGTTCTGGCCGAGGTTCTGGCCGGCATCGCCTACAGCCAGCTGTGCCGGGCCGGTGCGCCCGCGATCTTCGGCGCCTTCGTGTCCTCGATCGACATGAACTCCGGCGCGCCGACCTTCGGCACCCCCGAAGCGTCGCTGGTCACCTATGGCGCAGGCCAGCTGGCCCGCCGCCTCGGCGTGCCGTTCCGCTCGGCCGGCTCCTTCTGCGGCTCCAAGCTGCCGGATGCGCAGGCAGCCTATGAAACCGCCAACTCGCTCAACATGGGCCTCTTGTCCGGTGTGAACTTCATGCTGCACTCCTGCGGCTGGCTCGAAGGCGGCCTGGTTGCGGACTTCGAAAAGTTCGTGATGGACGCCGACCAGCTGGGCACGCTGCACGGCCTGGCCAAGGGCATTGCAGTCGACGAAAACGGCCAGGCGATGGATGCCATTCGCGAAGTCGGCCCCGGCGGCCACTACCTGGGCTGCGCGCACACTCAGGCCAACTTCAAATCTGCCTTCTGGAAGACCGAACTGCTGGACTACAAGCCGTTCGAGCAGTGGGAAGAGGAAGGCAGCCGCGACACCTATGCGCTGGCCACCAGCCGGGTCGAGAAGCTGCTGGCCACCTACGAGCAGCCGGCAATGGACCCCGCCATCAAGCAGGCGCTGGAGGAATACGTTGCCGAGAAAAAGGCCTCGATGCCCGACGCCTTCATGTAAGCGCGCCTGAAATCATTCAGGGGCAGGGGGCTGCGCTCTCTGCCGCTGTGGAACGGCGGTCCGCAAGGGCCGCCGTTTTTGCTTCCCCCGGACGGCCCGGCGCCCGCAAACAGGCCGCTTCGCCGGCCAGCGCGATCAGCACATCCACATGGCGGATCATTGAATAGCCCGCTTCACCCGCCTTGCGCGCTGTATTCAGGGCGCTTTCCATCTCCAGCAGCCGCATCACCGCGGCGGCCGGCTTGGGCAAGCCGCCATAGCCCAGGATCCGCCGCAAATCGCGCTGGCGGCAATAGTTTGCGGCGCCCAGACGGGCCGCCCTGGACAGAATCCGCGGACGGCGAAGCAGCGAGACCCGGGTGACTACATCCTGCATTGTCCTCTCCTTTTCCATTCTCTGTGCCGGACCTGCTATAACACAACCTATCGTGGTGTTGCGGAAAGGGCGCTACCGGCGAACGGTCCGTTTTTTGATGATTATTCATTTTCTGGAAACAATAGCGCCTGATCTGAATTTCTTTTCAAAACCAGTCGGGTGACCGTGGAGGAGCCTTCGGGCGCGTTGCGCGCGGCCGGCGGGCGGGCCCGACTGACGACCGGGGGTCTGAAAATGCAAAACCTACCGCACGCGCCCTTGCCTGGCTGGGTGCCGCTTGAGACATGCCGTTATCTTCAGCACACGGAGGCGGGCCGCCCGATCCGGCAGCTGGCCCGCAAGGCCGGATGCCATCCGTCCACCATTCTGCGCCAGGTCCGGCGGGTGGAAACCCTGCGGGATGATCCGCTGATAGACGAGGTTCTGAATTATCTTGCCGGGCGCTATCAGGCCGCCGCCAAGCCAGGCGCGGCTGTGGACAAGCCAGCGCCGCGCGGCCTGACGGCCGGGTTCGAGCGCGAAGCGGCCAGCGTTCTGACCCTGCTCAGCCGCGGCGGCGCGGTTCTGGCTGCGGCTGAGGGGATGGAAATGGCGGTGGTTGTGCGCGAAGGTCAGGACAGCGACGGCCAGAAGGTCGCCGTGTCCCGCCCGCTGGCCGGGGCGCTGGCGCTCACTGGCTGGATTTCCTGCGCCCGGCGGGGGCGGATCAGCCGCTATGCCATTACGCCCGCCGGCCGCAACGCCCTGAAACGGATTATCGCCGATCAGGAAAACCGGGCGCGGGCGCGGCTGGAGGGTGGATTTGCCGAGGCGCAGGCGCCGTTCCTGGCGCCGGATGCCGAAGGCAAGCCCGGCTATGGCCGCAAACCGCGCTATGGCACCTCGGAAACCCCGCTGGAGATGCTGGCCCGGCTGGCGGACAAGGACGGCAAGCCGTTCCTGTCCGACGCCATGGTCAGCGCCGGCAAACGGCTGCGCGAGGATTTCGAGCTGGCCCAGATCAGCAGCCATCTGATGCAGGAGACGCTCTATTTCACGCCGGGCAGCCAGGCCCTGCGCAGCAACAGCCACGAGGCCGGCGCCGCCGCGCAGCAGCGGATGACGGAGGCGCTGCAGAAACTGGGCGCGGGCCTCAGCGACATTGCCTTGCGCTGCTGCTGCCATCTGGAGGGGCTGGAAACCGCCGAACGCAGCCTGGGCTGGCCGGCCCGCTCCGGCAAGGTGGTGCTGCGCATCGCCCTGCAGCATCTGGCGGATTACTATGGCGAAACCAGCGCCCGCGAAGCTGAACTGATCGGCTGACCGCCCGATGCCTGCAAAAGAAAACGGGCCCGCACCTGGCGGACCCGTGAAACTGCCTGATTAGGCAATGCCTCAGGCGGTGACTTCTGCCTTGGCTTCTTTCAGGTGCTTCAGCACGGTTTCCGGGGAGGACACGCCATAGGGGTCTTCGCCGTGGTTGTCGCGCAGGCCCGGCTCTTCGAACCATGCTTCGACCACACCATCGTTGACGATGGCGGCGTAACGCCAGGAGCGGGCGCCGAAGCCCAGGTTGTCCTTGGCGACCAGCATGCCCATCTTGCGGGTGAACTCGCCGGAGCCGTCAGGGATCACCTGCACGTTTTCCAGCTTCTGATCACGCGCCCAGGCGTTCATCACAAAGCTGTCGTTCACGGACATGCAGTAGATCGCGTCGATGCCTTCGGCCTGGAAGTCGGCAAAGCCTTTTTCAAAGCCCGGCAGCTGGTAGGTGGAGCAGGTCGGGGTGAAGGCGCCCGGCAGCGAGAACAGCACAACGCGCTTGCCTGCAAAGTAATCAGCGGTGGTCTTGTCTTCCCAGCGGAACGGGTTCGGGCCCTCGATCGACTCGTCACGGACACGGGTGCGGAAGGTCACGTCGGGCAGCTTAACGCCAGCTTTCATCTCTGAATCTCCTGAAGGTGTATGCTCGTTCGGCGCGCAGACTTAAAATGATTCTAAGCCGGTATCAACACGTCCATGACTCCAGGATATACGTTCTGTTTCTGCGCTGCGGCAAGCGGCGCAGATGCGCCTTTCAAGGCGCGGAACGCGGCAGATCCTTGCCGCCGCTATTCCCTGTCAGCCGGCAGGCGCGGCGCTAGGCCGCAGCCTTCTTGATCGTCACCGTGGTGCCGCGCAGCTTGCGCTCGGCGGCGGCGGTGAGGTCATTGAATTTCTTCAGCGTCGCCAGCAGTTTCTTCTTGTCCTTGGAATCGTCGATGGCGCCGGGGAACTTCTTCTTCACGGTCTGGTACTGGTCGTTGATCTTCTTCAGATCCTTGTACTTGGCCGCGGCAGCCTTCAGATCCGGCGCCGCTGCCTTGAGGTCCTCTCCCGCCTTGTCGATGGCCGCCACGCAATGGGCGTTGATCGCCTTGACCAGCGCGCCAACCTGGTTGGTGTATTTCTTCAGGTTGCGGTCCACCAGCAGCTGCGGCAGCTCGGTCGCGTCCAGCTTCTTGTCATGGCTGTCCGGCTTTTCCTTCATGATCTTGGCGACGTTCTTCTGGAAATTCGCCGCATACAGCTTCTGCATCGCGTTCAGCTTACCCTCGTATTCCGAGGCCTTCTTGACCCCGGCAATCTCCTTGGCCAGCGCGCCCTGCAGCGCCTCGATGTCCTTCTTGGAGTCCGAGGTCTTGGACCGCTTTTTCAGATCCTTCTCGATATCTGCCGCCAGCTTGCTCATCTTGGCCAGATGCGCCTTGGCCTCGCCGCAAAAGGCGGCCATCGCGTCGACTTCGCCTTGGTGAATGTCCACCGCCTTGTTCCAGGTGGTCATGCCGTCCTTGAAATGCTTGTTCTTCTGGAAATCCGCCAGTTTGCCGGAGGTCACCCCGTCGGCGCGCGCCTTGGCCAGGCTTTCGCGGAAATAATCCTCCCCCTCCCAGGCGTTGCCCAGCGAAATCCCGATCCGCTTCTTGATCTTGTCGCCCTCGGCGGTGGTGAATTTCTTGGTGCCCGCCGCCAGCTTCTTGTGCTCCGCCTTGAACTTCTCCAGCTCTTTGGCCATCACGCCCTCCCGTACTGATAACCTGTACCGTTTTCCCGTGCAGTTGCCCTGCACAGCTAGACTATGTGCGGCGATGCGGCGCTTTGGCAAAGGAAAACGGCACCTGTATGGGGTGGCCAAGCCATGATCAGGCAGCAAGGCGGGGTTGACGATATGCCCGTGCCAAGCCAAATCAGCTATGGTACACCCGCAAGGAAGCCAGAGGCCGGAAGGGAAACCCACGTGAGAGACCTAAAGATCCCGGAGCAGCGCCACCCCGAAAAGGCGCATCGTCCCGACAACGCTCAGCCCAAGAAGCCAAGCTGGATCCGGGTCAAGGCGCCGGGCGGCAAGGGTTATGCCGAAACGCATAAGATCATGCGCGACAACCAGCTGACCACGGTCTGCGAGGAAGCGGGCTGCCCCAACGTCGGCGAATGCTGGAGCCAGGGCCACGCCACCATGATGATCATGGGCGAGATCTGCACCCGCGGCTGCACCTTCTGCAATATCGCCACCGGCCGCCCCGACGCGCTGGACGCGTTTGAGCCGGGCCGGGTCGCCCATGCGGTGCAGAAGCTGGGCCTGAACCATGTGGTGATCACCTCCGTCGACCGCGACGATCTGGAGGATGGCGGGGCTGAGCATTTTGCCCAGACCATCCGCGCCGTGCGCCACCGCAGCCCCAAGACCACGATTGAGATCCTGACGCCCGATTTCATCAAATGCGATGACAGCGCGCTGGAACTGGTGGCCGAGGCCAAGCCCGACGTCTTCAACCACAACCTGGAAACCGTGCCGGGCCTTTATCCTGAGGTCCGCCCGGGCGCGCGCTACTTCCACTCCCTGCGCCTGCTGCAGCGGGTCAAGGAGCTGGATCCGTCGATCTTCACCAAGTCCGGCATCATGGTGGGGCTGGGCGAGGATGCGCAGGCGGTGAAACAGGTGATGGACGACATGCGTGCGGCCGACGTCGATTTCCTGACCATCGGCCAGTACCTGCAGCCGACGCCCAAGCACCACGCGGTCGACCGGTTCGTGACGCCTGAAGAATTCAAAACCTACGAGAAAGCCGCCTATGGCAAGGGCTTCCTGATGGTGTCGGCAACGCCGCTGACGCGCTCTTCCTACCACGCGGGCGACGACTTTGCCCGTTTGCGCGAGGCGCGCAACAAGAAGCTGGGCCTGGCATAACCCTGCAGCCTCTGGCGCAGCTTGTCCGGCTGCGCCGCGCGCTCCAGCGGACCCTTGCGGTTCCCGGCACCGCGGTAAAGACCACCGCGGGAAGGGCGCCATGCCCCGGCACTGGTCCGGGGGCTGAGGTCAGTCCGGCAAGACGGACAAGGCAGCGATGCTTTGACCGGAGTTAGACACAGCCGCAGCTGCACAATTCGGTTTGCGATGTCCGGTTTTCGATGTCCCGGACGCGGCAATCCCGGCCGGAGCCGGGATTTTTCAGCAATGTTGTGCACCCGGCTGGGCTGACCTTTACTGGGTCAGTGCATTAACGACGGCCACCGCACCGACAATTGCCAGCGTGTCTTTGACCACCTCGAAAATCTTGTTGTCCTGCCGCACATAGCGGTGCCCGTCGCGCGGCGGCTCCAGCCCCCAGCGGCCGTAGTCGTCCACATAAACCCAGTCATCACCGCGGATGCGGTCCTCATAGCGGTCATGCTCATGGTCGCGATCGTGATCGTGGCTGTGCTTGGAGTGGTGGCGTTTCTTGACTTGGCCCGGAGCGTAATGGGCGGCGCTGTTGTCGTGGCCCGGCGCCCATTTCGGCGGCCCGGCATAGGCGGCTGCGGGGGCTAGGGCGAGGCTTGTGGCGGCGGCGGCGGCCGTCATCAGAAACTTGTGCATGTGCGGATCTCCTGTGATCTCTGCGATTGCCATCCAAATGGGCAAGACGGGCAGAAAAGGCAAATCCGCTGCGCCGGAATGCGCCGGCGGCAAGCGGAAACCGGCGGACCGGCGCCGGTTCCTGCTGCGGTGCAGGTTCCTGATTTTTGTGGCATTTCTGCACAGAGACTGCGGCAGGCTGCACAGGCGGTGTACGGGTGGTGCACAGGGGGCGCACGCTGGGTGCCGCATGGTCTTGACGGATGGCGGGCGATTCCGCCCGCCGCTTGGGGCCTGGTTCAGCCCTCTCCGGTGAACCGCACTTTGCCGATATGGGGCAGGTTCCGGTTGCGCTGCGCATAGTCGATGCCATAGCCGACGACGAATTCATCCGGGATTTCAAAGCCAACCCAGTCGGAGCGGAAATCCACCTCGCGCCGCGACGGCTTGTCCAGCAACGCAATGGATTTCAACCGCGCGGGATTGCGGCTTTGCAGCAGGTGGGTGACATGGTTCAGCGTGTGACCGGTGTCGACGATATCTTCCACTACCAGCACGTCGCGCCCTTCAATAGCGCCGCGCAAGTCCTTGAGAATGCGAACTTCCCGGCTGCTCTCCATCGCATCGCCATAGGACGATGCTTCCAGAAAGTCGACCTCGATCGGCAGGTCCAGCTCGCGCACGAGATCGGCAATGAACACAAAGCTGCCGCGTAAAAGGCCGACCACCACGAGTTTGTCGGTGCCTTCGAATTCATGGTGAATCTCTGCGCAAAGCTCCTCGATCCGTGCTGCGATTGCCTTGGCCGAGATCATCACATCAATGACATATGGACGCTGTGACATGGCTGCCCCCTTGAATTTCCCGCGCGTACATAGGACATGACGCGGCACAATTGTAGCAGAAAATCAGCGGACAGATGCCCACACACTCGGAAACCCGCCAGATGCCCTATACGGCGCAGCAGATGTACGATCTGGTGGCCGACGTCGCGCAGTACCCGAAATTCCTGCCCTGGTGCGCCGCCGCCCGCATCCGCAGCCGTGCCCGGATGGGCGAAGCAGAGGTGATGGAAGCGGATCTGGTGATCTCCTTCAAGGTCTTCCGCGAGCGGTTCGGCAGCCGGGTAACCCTTTATCCTGCTGAGAAAAAAATAGACACCGAATACCTCGACGGCCCGTTCCGCTACATGAAGTCGAACTGGTCCTTTGCGCCGCGCGAGGACGGCACCTGCGACGTCTCTTTCTTCGTTGATTTCGAGTTTAAAAACGCGGTTCTGCAGGGCATCATCGGCGTGGTGTTCAACGAGGCGATGCAGCGCATCGTGCGCGCATTCGAGCGCCGCGCGGCGGATCTGTACCGGTAACAGCCGGCTGGCCGCAAATCTGTTGACCTGAAGCCGGCTTCAAGTTGTATCACCGCGGGGCTTTGGATTTTCTCAATGGAAGGAACGGCCCGTAATGGATCAGGATTTCTGGCAGGCACGCTGGCGCGAAAACCGCATCGGCTTTCACGAGGCTGCGCCAAATACCCTGCTGGTAAAGCACTTTTCCCGGCTTGAATTGGCGGCGGGGCAAACTGTCTTTGTGCCGCTTTGCGGCAAGGCGCTGGATCTGGACTGGCTGTGCGGGCAGGGGCTGCGCGTGACAGGGATTGAGTTCAATCAGGACGCAGTCGAAGAAGTGTTCGCGCGCCAGGGGCTGAAGCCGGAGGTGTCGCATACAGGCTCTCTCTCACGCTATCAGGCCGGACGCCTGACCCTGTTCGCCGGGGATTTCTTTGCGCTGGCGGCAGGGCATCTTGGCCCTGTGGATGCGGTCTATGACCGGGCGGCCCTGGTTGCGGTCAAACCGGAAGACCGCGCGGCGTATACTACCCATCTCAACCAGGTTACGCGCACGGCAAAACAGATTCTGATCGGGTTTGATTATGACCAGACCCTGATGGAGGGTCCGCCGTTTTCAGTGCCGGGCGAAACTGTTCAGGCGCTCTACCGGGACACCCATGCCATAACGCTGATCGAGGAACGCGCCGCAGACGGACGGATCGGCGAGCGTTGCAGCGCGCTGGAGCAGGCCTGGCTGCTGGAACCCCTGTCATAAGGCCGGCGGGCTGACACGAAAACGGGTCCCCGAAGGGACCCGTCCGGTGCGAATTATGCACCGCCTGCCGTGAGTGGTGGCATTCGTCATTGCCGGAGTCAGCTGTTCATGTCGTATGCACGCTCACCGTGAACTGAAAGATCGAGGCCGTTGGTCTCGCTTTCAAGATCCACGCGCAGGGATGTGATCGCGGCGGTGAGTTTCACCAGCAGGATGGTCACCACCACGGTGAAGATACCGACGATCACCAGCGCGCCCAGCTGCGCGGCCCAGGCGCCGGCGCCGAAGACGGCAATCATGATAGTGCCGAAGATTCCGCCCACGCCATGCACCGCGAAGACGTCCAGCGTGTCGTCAATTTGCATCCTGTTGCGGATCAGGTTGACCATCTCCTGGCACAGAACGCCGGCAACCGCGCCGATGATCAGCGCCTCCACCGGGCCGACAAAGCCGGAGGCGGGGGTGATCGAGGCGAGTCCCGCAATGGTGCCGGTGACCAGGCCCACGAGGGACGCCTTGCCGTATTTGATCTTTTCCCACAGCGCCCAGCTCAGCGAGGCCGTGGCGGCAGAGAGATGGGTCACGGTCAGCGCCATCGCCGCGCCGCCGTCGGCTGCAAGCTGCGAGCCGCCGTTGAAGCCGAACCAGCCGACCCACAGCATCGCGGCCCCGATCATCACATAACCGGGGTTGTGCGGCGGAATGGTGCGGTTTTTGCGCGGGCCCAGGAAGAAGGCGATGATCAGCGCTGCCAGGCCTGCGGTTTCATGCACCACGATTCCGCCGGCAAAGTCTTTCACTCCGGTCTCGCCAAAGATGCCGCCATCCGCCAGGAAGCCGCCGCCCCAGATCCAGTGCACCACGGGCGCGTAGCACAGCAGCATCCAGAGGCCGGAAAACACCAGGACGAAGCCAAAGCCGACCCGCTCCACATAGGCGCCGACGATCAGTGCGGGCGTGATGATTGCAAAGGTCATCTGGAAGGCAAAAAACAGAACCTCGGGCAGGGTGCCCGACAGGCTGTCGGCGGTGACACCGTTCAGGAACATCTTGTCCAGCCCGCCCCACAGGCCGCTGGTGCCGTTTCCGAAGGCGATTGTGTACCCGAAGGCCAGCCACAAAACGCTCATCAAACAGGCAATGGCGTAGCAATGCATGAAGACGCTGAGCACATTGCGGGCACGCACAAGGCCGCCGTAAAACAGGGCCAGCCCTGGCAGTGTCATGAAGAGGACCAGGGCCGTGGCCACAATGATCCATGCGGTATCCGCTCCGTTCATCCGATTGTTCCTTCCCCTCGAAAACCGTTGGGATCAGGAGAAAGCGGAAAGCCCGCGCAGAAAAAAGCGGCAGGGGTGCGGGGAGCGCACAAAAACGGGGCTTTTTTGCAAATGCCGAAAAATTGGGCGGCGCTGGGGGTCAGCTGCCTGTTTCGCGTTCGATTTGGGAAACTGCTTGCGCCAGCAAGTCCAGCGCATGGTCGCGGGTGGCGGCGCGGACCTTGTCCCGCCCGATGGCGCCGTATTCCACCGTTTCGGTGACGGTCTCCTGGCCGCTGCGGGCGAGGCCAAAGCAGACGCGGCCCTCGGGCTTGAACTCTGACCCGCCGGGGCCGGCAATGCCGGTGACGGAGACCGCCAGCGTCACGCCTGCGTTCGCCAGCGCGCCAGCGGCCATTTCGGCGGCGACCTCCTCGCTGACCGCGCCCACCGCATCCAGCGTCTCCGTCTTGACCCCCAGCATCTGCATCTTGGCTGCGTTGGAGTAGGTGACAAAGCCCCGGTCCACCACGGCGGAGGAGCCGGGGATGTCGGTCAGCGCTGCGGCAATCATCCCGCCAGTGCAGCTTTCAGCCGTGGCGATGGTAATGCCAGCAGCAGTGGCGCGGCGGATGAGCTCTGCGGTGTCCATTCTCACATTCCTAGAACACCGTGGGACAGGAATGCCAGCGCAACAACGCCGATGGCGGCCATGATGCCGGCAATAACGTCATCCATCATCACGCCGGTCGCCCCCTTCTGCCGGTCGGCCCAGCCGACTGGGCCGGGCTTCCAGACGTCGAATAGGCGGAACAGCACAAAGGCGGCAATCCAGCCCGGCCACAGGGCGGTGATCTCGATATCATGCGCCCAGGCCGGATAGGACACGGCCCACAGCGCGGTGAACTGGCCTGCGACCTCGTCCAGAACAAATTCCGAGGGGTCCATGTTTTCGCGGTTGCGGGTCATGGCTTCCGCTGCCCAGACACCCACCACCATGCAGACCACGGTCGCCAGCGCCAAAAGGAGAAAGCCGCCCAGTTGATGCAGCGCATAGGCCATGGGAAGCGCTGCAAGCGAGCCCCAGGTGCCGGGAGCCGGGCGCAGGTAGCCGATGCCGCCGACGGTGCCGATGAAGAAGGCCAGATGCGATCTCTTCATGGTTTCACCAGCGCTGCGGTGGCGATGGCGGCGATGCCCTCGCCGCGTCCGGTAAAGCCAAGGCGCTCGGACGTTGTGGCCTTGATCGACACCCGGCTGGCCTCGATGCCCAGAATCTCTGCCATGACGCTGCGCATTTTGGCCGCATGCGGGCCGACCTTGGGGTATTCGCAGACCAGGGTGCAGTCCACATTCGACAGGGTGAAGCCCATCTCGCGCGCCAGATTGGCGGCGTGGCGCAGGAAAATCTCGCTGGCGGCACCCTTCCACTGCGGGTCAGAGGGCGGGAAGTGCTGGCCGATATCGCCCTGCGCCAGGGCACCATAAATGGCGTCGGTGACGGCGTGCATGCCCACATCGGCGTCGGAATGGCCCTGCAGAGTCTTCTCGTGCGGGATTTCGACGCCGCAGAGGATCACGCTGTCGCCGGGGCCGAACCGGTGCACGTCGTAGCCATTGCCAAGCCTGATATCCATGTCTGCTCCCAGTGTGCGCTCCGCCCGGGCAAAATCCTCGGGGCGGGTGATTTTGATATTGTCGGGCTCGCCCGGAATGATGCGGACGTCAAGCCCTGCGGCGCGGGCGACCTCCACGTCATCCGCTGCTCCGCCCGGGTGGGCGAGGTGCGCGGCGAGGATGTCCTGATAGCGGAAGCCCTGCGGCGTTTGCGCCGCAAACAGGCCGTTGCGGTCCTGGGTGCCGGTCACGCTGCCGTCGGCGCCAGTCCACAGCGCATCGGTGACGGCAAGCGCCGGCGCTGCTGCAGGTCCGAGGTCCAGTGCATTGATAATGCCGTGAATCAGAGCCGTGCTGACACAGGGTCGGGCGGCGTCATGGATCAGAACTTTATCCACGCCGCGGCCATCCAGAGCCTTCAGCCCGTTCAGGGCAGAGGCCGCCCGCTCGGCTCCGCCTTCGGCAAGGATCAAACCGGGTTTTCCGGAAAATTCCGTCCAAGCGTGAGGGTCGTCCGCGGAGAGAACCAGAACGGTGAAATCCACCCCCGCCTTTTCAAAAGCGTCCAGCGTCCAGTCGATCACCCGGCGGCCATTCAGCGGGCGCCACTGCTTGGGCGTGCCGCCGCCCGCGCGGGTGCCGCGTCCGGCGGCGACGATCAGGGCGGCTGTGGTCATGAAGGCCTCATTGCAAATCCGGTCTTTGTTTATGAGGTGGCGCGTGGTTAGGCAATCACCTGGCGGAATGTGCCTAAAAATTAGGCAAACAGCGGCTGACTGTGCCTTGCAGAGGGCGGTTTCATTGCTGCATAGCAGGGACTTCGGATAAAAACGCTTCAGTTGCACAAGGATTAGGCAGTTGTCCTTCACGCTTGGAACCACCTCGATGTCTCCGCCGATTGCATTGGCGCCGATGGCCGGAATCACCGACCGTCCGTTCCGGGATCTGGTCCGCTCCTTCGGCGCCGGGCTTATGGTGAGCGAGATGGTGGCAAGCCAGGAGATGGTGCAGGCCAAGCCCGGCGTGCGCGAACGGGCTGAGTTGAGCGCGGATGTGGAAAACACCGCGGTGCAGCTGGCGGGGCGTGAGGAATACTGGATCGCCGAGGCCGCCAAGCAGGTCGCGGGACAGGGCGCGCGGATCATCGACATCAACATGGGCTGCCCGGCCAAGAAGGTGACCAACGGCTATTCCGGATCGGCCCTGCTGAAGACGCCGGATCACGCGCTGCGGCTGATCGAGGCGGTGGTCGGCGCGGTGGATGTGCCGGTGACGCTGAAGACGCGGCTGGGCTGGGACGATACCTGCCTGAACGCCCCCGATGTGGCGCGCCGCGCGGCGGAGGCCGGGGTGCAGATGGTGACGATCCACGGCCGCACCCGCTGCCAGTTCTACAAGGGGTCGGCCGATTGGGCGGCGATCCGGGCCGTCAAGGACGCGGTGACAGTGCCGGTGCTGGCGAATGGCGATATCGTCGATACCGCGGCTGCGCGGCAGGCGCTGGAGCTGTCGGGTGCGGACGGTGTGATGATCGGGCGCGGCGCGGAAGGCAAGCCCTGGCTGCTGGCAGAGGTCTCCCATCACCTGTGGGGCACCCCGGCGCCGGAGATCCCGGCAGGGGATGCATTTGTCCAAATGGTTTCAGAGCATTACCGGGCAATGCTTGATTTCTATGGGCAGGACCTGGGCGTGCGCGTCGCGCGCAAGCATCTGGGCTGGTACATGGACGAGGCCGGGACCGGCCCCGCGATGCGCCGGGCGGTGCTGACGCAAAAAGACCCGGCAGAGGTCCTGGCCCTGCTGCCGGACGCGCTGAGCGCGCAAAGTGCGGAGGCCGCCGCATGATGGACAGTGCCGCCCTCTGGGCCTCCCTGCCGGTGCCTGCGTTTCTGATCGACGCCTGGGACAACATTGCCGATGTGAATGCGGCCGGAGAGGGATTCTTGAACACCTCCCGCAAGGCTTTGCTGGGCCAGCCGGTCTGGGACACGCTGGCCATCGACGCGCCGATTGAGGACGCATTTGCCCGCGCCCGGGTGCAGGGCACGCCGCTGTTCGTGAATGACATCGATGTGGGCTCCGGCAGCCGGGCGCCGCTGCAGTGCGGGGTGCAGATCGCCTCGCTGCAGGGGCAGGAGGGGGTGATGCTGCTGATGGTCACCCCGCGGGAGCTGGCCGGGCGGATGACCCAGACCCATTCCGCCAAATCCGCCGCCGCCTCGGCCATTGGCATGGCGGAGATGCTGGCGCATGAGATCAAGAACCCGCTGGCAGGCATCACCGGTGCAGCGCAGCTCCTCAGCATGAACCTGGGGCCGGAGGACCTGGAACTGACCGACCTGATCGTCAGCGAAAGCCGCCGCATCGTGAAGCTGCTGGAGCAGGTGGAGCAGTTCGGAAACCTGTCGGAACCGGCCTTTCAGCCGGTGAACCTGCATGACGTGCTGGACCGGGCGCGGCGGTCTGCTTTGCTGGGGTTCGGCGCCCATATGACCATCACCGAGGAATACGACCCCTCGCTGCCGATGGCCTGGGGGGATGCGGACCAGCTGCTGCAGGTGGTGCTGAACTTGTTGAAGAACGCCTCTGAAGCTGCTGATCCCAAAGGCGGGCATATCCATATCCGCACCTACTATGAGCATTCATTCCGGCTGCGCCGCAGTGACGGGACCGGCAAGCTGCTGCCCCTGCAGATCGAGATTATCGACGACGGGCCGGGGCTGCCGGAAAAGATCAGGGATGATATTTTCGACCCGTTTGTGTCGGGCCGGGAGAATGGCACCGGGCTGGGCCTTGCTTTGGTGAGCAAGATCGTCTCGGAGCATAATGGCTGGATATCAGTAAGCTCGGTTCCCGGGCGCACGGTGTTCCGGCTGTCGCTGTCGCGCGTGCCGCGTGACGGAAAACCGCAGGAGAGCTGATCTATGGACGGCACCGTTCTGGTCGCTGACGACGACCGCACCATCCGCACCGTTCTGACCCAGGCGCTGACCCGCGCCGGGTGCAAGGTGCATGCGACCTCATCGCTGACCACGCTGATGCGCTGGGTGGGCGAGGGCAAGGGCGATGTTGTAATATCGGACGTAATGATGCCGGACGGGAACGGGCTGGAGATGCTGCCCAAGATCCAGTCCGACCGTCCCGGGCTGCCGGTGATCGTGATCTCGGCGCAGAACACCATCATGACGGCAATCAAGGCGGAAGAGGCTGATGCCTATGATTATCTGCCCAAGCCCTTTGACCTGCCGGAACTGATGAAGCGCACCGCCAAGGCGCTGGCGGCCAAGCGGGTGGCGCCAGGCGTCCAGAAAGGCGAGGCGCAGGAACGGCCGGAGGAACTGCCGCTGATCGGCCGCAGCGAGGTGATGCAGACGCTGTACCGGTTGATTGCACGGGTGATGAATACCGATCTGCCGCTGCTGATCACCGGTGAAAGCGGCACCGGCAAGTCCCTGATTGCGCAGGCAATTCACGATTTTTCCGACCGCCGGACCCTGCCCATTGTGCATGCCGATGCCGCCAGCCTGATTGAGCTGGAGGGCCCGGCGCGGCTGCTGGCGCAGGCAAAGGGCGGCACGCTGGTGATTGACGAGCTGGCGGACCTGCCGGAAGAGGCGCAGGCGCGGTTGGTGCGGATGATGGACAGCCCCGGCGACCACGCGCCGCGCTTCATCGCCTCCAGTCAGAAGGACCTGGCATCCGCGATGGAGGCAGGTGAATTGCGCCAGGACCTGTATTACCGGATCTGCGGCACCGCGCTGCATGTGCCGGCCCTGCGCGAGCGGGTGGAGGACATTCCGCTGCTGTCGGAGCATTTCCTGATCCGGGCCGAAAATGAGGGCGCGCCGCACCGGGTGCTGAGCGAGGGCGCGCGCGAAGTGCTGCGCCATTTCGCCTGGCCGGGCAATGTGCGGCAGCTGGAAAACGCGGTGCGCCGCCTGGCCCTGACCGCGCGCGGGGAGGAGATCACCCAGGCCGATGCAGCCGCGGTGCTGGGGCCGCAGACCGGGCCGGAGCCTGCAGTGGCCGGCCTCTCCAATGAGAAATTGTCCGAATCCGTCGGCCGCCACTTGCAGCGCTATTTCGACCTGCATGGAGACATGCTGCCGCCGCCCGGCCTCTACATGCGGCTGCTGCGCGAGGTGGAGACGCCCTTGATCGAGATTGCGCTGGCGGCGACTGGCGGAAACCAGGCAAAATGCGCCGAACTGCTGGGGATCAACCGGAATACCTTGCGTAAGAAGATCACTGATCTGGATATTGAGGTGACACGCCGCCGCAAACTGATGTAATATCGCCACAGAAATGTGGCTTTGCCGTGAATTTCCTAGGCAGGGCCACGAGATATGGCGGTGACTCGCAAAGAGTCGCACATCAGGATGAGGGCAGTAAGTGGCGTATAAGTCACATCTGAGGGCGGCATACGGGCCACTTGCGGCTATTGACCGATGGCGGCGAACCCGCCGCGCCCGCAATATCGGCACCATTGGCCTGGTTTTGCTGGGGCCGGTGCTAGCCTTGGCGACATTCCTCATCATCGGCCCGCTGGGGCAGGGGGCGTCCTCGCGGTCGCTGCGGCTGATTCTGCTGGCGGATCTTGTCTATATCCTGACCATCGCGGCGCTGGTGATGGCGCAGATCGTGCGCCTGTTTGCGGCGCGGCGGTCGAAATCGGCAGGCTCCCGCCTGCATTTGCGGCTGATCGGCGCGTTTGGCTTTCTGGCGCTGATCCCAACCGTGATTGTCGCGGTGTTCGCAGTGCTGACGGTGAATGTCGGGCTTGAGGGCTGGTTCTCGCAGCGGGTGCGCCAGGTGATCGGCAGCTCGCTGGCCGCGGCGGAAGCTTATCAGGCGCAGCAGAAAGGCGACCTGAGCGAAGACGCCCAGGCCCTGGCACGCTATCTGGACAGCAGCCGGGCGCGCAGTTTCTTTATCAACGATGCTGAGCTGCGGCAGGTGCTGGCACAGGGCCAGCTGCAGATCCAGCGCGGCCTGCGCGAGGCCTATATCGTTGACAGCGGCGGGCAGATCCGGGCGCGCGGCGAACGCTCCTATGAATTTGATTTTGAAAAGCCCGACAACCAGCAGCTGGAGGCGGCCCGCCAGGACGGCATGCTGCTGATCGAGGATTGGGACAACAGCGAGTTCCGCGCCCTGGTGCAGCTGAGCGCCTTTGTCGACCGGTTCCTGTACATCAGCCGGGATGTGGACGGCGAACTGCTGAACCTGCTGGATGACACCCAGGAAACCGCTCACCTCTATCAGCAGCTGGAAAGCGAGCGGGGAAGGGTGCTGTTTGAATTTGCGCTGCTCTACATCGGCTTTGCGGTGATCCTGATCCTGGCGGCGATGTGGCTGGGCATGTGGTTTGCTGAACGGCTGTCGCGCCCCGTCGGGCGGCTGACGGTGGCGGCGCAGCGGGTGGGCGGCGGCAATCTGGACGTTCAGGTGCCGGTCGATGACGGCGGTGACGAGATTTCCCAGCTGGGCCAGTATTTCAACCAGATGACCCGCGAACTGAAGGCGCAGCACAGCCGCCTGCTGGACAATACCCGGCAGATCGAACGCCGCCGCCGCCTGTTCGATTCAGTCCTGTCGTCGGTGACCTCCGGGGTTGTAGGCCTGGATGCCGACGGGCGGGTGACATTCGTGAACCGCTCTGCCGAACGGCTGCTGGACTGGCAGGAGGATCAGCAATTGATGGCGCTGGCGGTGGCGGTGCCGGAATTCGGGCCGCTTTTTGCCGAGCTGATCGAGACCGGCGCCGAAGTCGTTCAGGAGGAAATCAAGGTGACCCGCCAGGGCCGGCTGGAAAACCTGCTGGTCCGGATGTCGCCGCGCCGCTCTGAGGAAGGCGGGCTGGAAGGCTATGTGGTGGCCTTCGACGATGTGACCGACCTGGTCAGCGCGCAGCGGATGGCGGCCTGGGGCGATGTGGCCCGCCGGATCGCGCATGAGATCAAGAACCCGCTGACCCCGATTCAGCTGAGCGCGGAACGGATCAAGCGCAAGTTCGCGCCCAAGCTGGGTGAGGAGAACAGCGATCAGCTGCAATCCATGACCGATGTGATCGTGCGCCAGACCAACGATCTGCGCCGGATCGTCGATGAGTTCTCGAAATTCGCCCGCATGCCGGAACCGGAGCGGCGCGAGGAGGATCTGGTCAAGCTGGTGCGGGACGCGGTGATCCTGCAGCAGCAGGGCCAGCCGGATGTCCGGATCACGGCGGAGCTGCCAAAGGTGCAGATGCCGTCGGATCTGGATGCAACGATGATTGGCCAGGCGCTGACCAATCTGATCAAGAACGCAGGCGAAGCCATCGAAAGCCTGCAGAAGAAGGGGGCTCCGGACGGTCTGGTCCCGGAGATCCAGGTGACTGCGGAAAAGACGGGCAGCTTCTACGAAATCCGCATCGCCGACAATGGCATCGGTCTGCCCGAAGACCGGGCGCGGCTGTTTGAGCCCTATGTGACCACGCGCGACGCGGGCACAGGGCTGGGGCTGCCGATCGTCAAGAAAATCATCGAAGAGCACGGGGGCACGCTGACGCTGGAAGACGCCCCGGTGTTCGAGGGACAAGCGCATAACGGCGCAATGGCGGTGATCCGCCTGCCCGCCGCAGCCAAAAAAGCGGCGGCGCCTAACAAGAGCACAGTGAAAGCAGGTCTGACATGAGTGACATTCTGATTGTAGATGATGAGCGGGATATCCGTGAGCTGATCTCGGACATTCTGGAGGACGAGGGCTATGCCACCCGCAAGGCCGGCAGCTCGGATGAGTGCATGGCCCGGCTGGAAGAAGCCAAGCCCGCGCTGATGATCCTGGATATCTGGCTGAAGGACAGCCAGATGGACGGCATCGACATCCTGAAGACGGTCAAGCGGGACACGCCGGACATCCCGGTGGTGATCATTTCCGGCCACGGCAATATCGAAATCGCCGTCGCCGCGATCAAGCAGGGCGCCTATGACTTCATCGAGAAGCCCTTTAACATCGACCAGCTGATGGTGGTGATCCGCCGCGCGATGGAAACCTCGCGCCTGCGCCGGGAGAACTCCGACCTCAAACGCAAGGAGACCGGCCCGGCGGACATGATCGGAACCTCCGCCGCGTTCCGCACCCTGGTCGGCCAACTGGACAAGGTGACCAAATCCAACGGCCGGGTGATGCTGACCGGTCCGGCAGGCAGCGGCAAGGAGATTGCGGCGCGCTACATCCACGCAAACTCCAACCGGGCGTCGGCGCCCTTCATCACCGTGAACTGCGCCAGTATCGAGCCGGACCGGATGGAAGACGTGCTGTTCGGCCGCGAGTCATCCGAACGCGGGGTTGAGCCGGGCCTGCTGGAACAGGCGCATGGCGGCGTTGTGTTCTTTGACGAGGTGGCGGACATGCCGCTGGGCACCCAGTCCAAGATCCTGCGGGTGCTGGTCGATCAGCAGTTCCAGCGGGTTGGCGGCTCGGACAAGATCCGCGTCGACCTGCGGGTGGTATCCTCCACCAACAAGGATCTGGATGCGGAGATCGAGGCCGGCACCTTCCGCCAGGAGCTGTATCACCGCCTGAACGTGGTGCCGGTTGCGGTGCCGTCGCTGGCGGACCGGCGCGAGGATATCCCGCTTCTGGCCAATTACTTCATCTCCCAGTTCAACGAGGCCCAGGGCCTGCCGCTGCGGGAGCTGACCGAGGAAGCCGTGGCGCTGATGCAGACGATGCCGTGGCCGGGCAATGTGCGCCAGCTCAAGAACCTGGTGGAACGGGTGCTGATCCTGGGCGACGGCAGCGGCCCGATTGAGGCCAAGGACCTGCCGCGCGAAGAAGAGAAGACCGAAGAGGAGGGCCGGGTGGTGCTGTCCGGCGCGCTGGCAACCCTGCCGCTGCGCGAGGCGCGGGAGGCGTTCGAACGGGAATACCTGCTGACCCAGATCAACCGCTTTGGCGGCAATATCAGCCGCACCGCGTCTTTTGTCGGCATGGAGCGCTCGGCGCTGCACCGTAAGCTGAAGTCGCTGGGGGTGGTGACCTCCAACAAGGCTGGCGCTCGCGTGGCGCATGTG